>NZ_JBBBDZ010000017.1:0-133699 GCF_037153935.1 Mesorhizobium sp. CCNWLY176 | reverse complement strand
TCCCCTGGGGCTTTTTCGTCGAGCTGTGCGGTTGGCGAATCTGGGCGTGGAGCCGTTGTCCATCCTGCTTTGGCTGGCGCAAGCCAGGCCACGGTTCGTCTATATCCCACCTCATTGCTGAGAATTCACCACCCGGAGTAGGAAAAGAATGGCCGTAAGTTTCTCGTTCGATCAGTTGAAGAAAGCAGTGGCAGGCGACGAGATCGATACGGTTCTCGCATGTTCCGTCGACATGCAGGGCCGTCTCGTCGGCAAGCGGTTCCTGGCGAAATACTTCGTCGAATCCGCCTATGACGAGACGCATGGCTGCAACTATCTGCTGGCGAACGACATCGATATGGAGCCGGTGCCGGGCTACAAGGCGGCCAGCTGGTCGAAGGGCTATGGCGACTTCGTCATGAAGCCCGACCTTTCCACGCTGCGCCGTGTGCCGTGGCTGGAAAAGACAGCACTGGTGCTGTGCGACGTGCTCGACCATCACACCCATGGCGACCTGCCGCATTCGCCGCGCGCCATCCTGCGCAAGCAGGTCGCCCGGCTGAAGGAACGGGGCTATCTCGCCTATTTCGCCTCCGAACTCGAATTCTATCTGTTCAACGAGACCTATGATTCCGCCCGCGCCAAGCACTGGCAGAACCTGGACACCGCCTCGCCCTATATCGGCGATTACCTGATTGGCATCACCACCAAGGAAGAGGGCGTGATGCGCCGGCTGCGCAACGAGATGGAAGCAGCGGGCATCCCGATCGAGAATTCCAAGGGCGAATGGGGTCCGGGCCAGGAAGAGATCAACGTCCGCTATGCCGAAGTTCTCGAAATGGCCGACCGCCATGTCATCCTGAAGAACGGCGCCAAGGAAATCGCCGAGAGCATGGGCAAATCCATCTCCTTCATGGCGAAGTACAATTACGGCCTCGCCGGCAATTCCAGCCACATCCACAATTCGCTGTGGAGCGAGGACGGCAAGACGCCGCTGTTCTACGACAAGAAGGCCGACTGGACGCTTTCCAAGCTCGGCCAGCAATGGGCCGCCGGCCAGCTCAAATATGCCAAGGAGTTCACCTGGTTCCTGGCACCCTACATCAACTCCTACAAGCGCTTCCAGGCCGGCACGTTTGCGCCGACCAAGATCATGTGGAGCGAGGACAACCGCACCGCCGGCTTCCGTCTTTGCGGCGAGGGCACCAAGGGCATCCGTATGGAGTGCCGCATCGGCGGCGCCGACCTCAACCCCTATCTCGCCTTCGCGGCACTGATCGCGGCCGGCCTTGCCGGCATCGACGAGAAGCTGGAACTGCAGAAGCCCTTCGTCGGCGACGCCTATCAGGCCTCGCGCCTTCCCGAAATCCCGAAGACGCTGCGTGAAGCCACGGAGACGCTGTCGAAATCGAAGATGCTGAAGAAGGCGCTGGGCGAAGAAGTGGTCGAGCACTACGTCCACACCGCCCGCTGGGAACAGATGGAATATGACCGCCGTATCACGGACTGGGAACTGCACAGGGGTTTTGAGCGGTATTGATAAAATCGCAACGTTGCGTTATGTTGTGATTAATGCAACGAAAATAGCGAGGCTTCTAATGTACCCGGCTCAGATAAAAGTCGACAAGGCTTGGTTCGACCGTCGCATGAAAGAGAAAAATTTGTCGCTGAGAACGGTGGCCAAGCTGATGGACGTAGATCCAAGCGCTTTGTCGCGTGTGTTCAACGGTAAACGGCGGATTCAAGTGGACGAAATTGGGAAAATCGCAACGATACTCAATGAGTCAAAAAGCGCCGTTCTCGCTCACATCGAGGTGGGTGGAGCGCCGGAGCTTTCTGCTACGTCTTCTGCACTCATGGATGATGGATTGCGGGGCGGCCCTGCAGACAAAGCTTCCACGCGTGGTCGTCATCCGGGCTTCGGCTTTATGAAAGGGCAAATTATTATCCAGGATGGCTTCGACGTAACCAAGCCCTTCGACGATGAAGCATGGGACGAAGGCTATCTGGGAACTGATGGCCGCAAATGAGCGATGAGCCGCTTCTTCTGCTTGATACATGTGCCATAATTTTTATCGCCAATGGCACTCCGATCGAGCCCGCTGCGGAGCAGCTCATCTCAGAGGCCGGTTTTGATGGCCGGCTTCACGTATCGCCGATGTCGGCTTGGGAAATCGGCATCGGTGTCGCGAAGGGAAGGCTTATCTTGCCACTGTCGCCTATCGACTTCTTCAACCGGTTTCTCGAACGCATGGAGGCGCGCCTCAGTGTCATTTCGCCGGAAATACTTATCGAGTCGTCAAGTCTGCCCGGCGACCCCCACAAGGACCCAATGGACCGCATTCTCATGGCGAGTGCGCGAGCGCTGGACATGATTTTGGTCACGAGCGACCGACCAATTCTTAAATATGGACGAAAAGGCCATCTTAGAACGCTGGCCTGTTAGTAAAGCACTGGAGACTTCTCTTGGAAACCGTAAAACTCATTACCCCCATCGATGGCTCGATCTATGTCGAGCGGCCGATTGCGACCGATCAGGCCGTCAACGCTGCCGTCGAACGCGCGCGCGCCGCGCAGGTCGACTGGGCGCAGACCTCGATTGCCGAGCGCGGCAAATACATGCTGGCCATGCTTGAGGCGCTGGTCGCCATGAGCGACGAGATCGTGCCGGAGATCGCCTGGCAGATGGGCCGCCCCGTTCGCTATGGCGGCGAGTTCGGCGGCGTCAGGGAACGCACCAACTACATGGTCGAGATCGCCGAGCAGGCTTTGAAGCCGGTGATGGCCTCCAATCCGAAGGATGGTTTCCGCCGCTATGTGAAGAAGGAGCCGCTCGGCGTCGTCATGGTCGTCGCGCCGTGGAACTATCCCTATCTCACCGCGGTCAACACCATCGTTCCGGCGCTGATGGCAGGCTCCACCGTGATCCTCAAGCACGCCGCCCAGACGATCCTTGTCGGCGAACGCTTCGCCCAGGCTTTTGAGAAGGCCGGCCTGCCCAAGGGCGTTTTCCAGAACATCGTGCTCAACCATGCGCAGACCGAGAAGCTGCTCGGCTCGGGCAAGATCGACCATGTCAATTTCACCGGCTCGGTTGCCGGCGGCAAGGCGATCGAGAAGGCTGCGGCCGGCACCTTCATGACGCTCGGCCTCGAACTCGGCGGCAAGGACCCGGCCTATGTCCTGCCCGACGCCAAGCTCGACCATGCAATCGCCAATCTGGTCGACGGCGCCTTCTATAATTCCGGCCAGTGCTGCTGCGGCATCGAGCGCGTCTATGTCCACGAGAAGGTCTATGACGATTTCGTCGAGGGCTTCATCGCCGAAACCAAGAACTACGTCGTCGGCAATCCGCTGGATCAGGCGACCACGATGGGGCCGATGGCGCAGGCACGCTTTGCCGACTTCATTCGCGAGCAGAAGGCGGAAGCCCTGCGCAAGGGCGCGACGGCACACATCAACATGAAGGTCGATCAGGACAAGGCCGGCTCGCCCTATCTGGCGCCGGAAGTACTGACCAATGTCGACCACCAGATGAGCGTCATGCGCGAGGAAAGCTTTGGGCCCATCGTCGGCATCATGAAGGTGCGCGGCGACGAGGACGCCATCGCGCTCATGAACGATAGCCCCTACGGCCTCACCGCCTCGATCTGGACAGCCGACACCGACCGCGCCATCGCCATCGGCGACCGCGTCGAGACCGGCACCGTGTTCATGAACCGCTGCGACTATCTCGACCCGGCGCTCGTCTGGACCGGCGTCAAGGACACCGGCAAGGGCGCCGGCCTGTCACAGATCGGCTACGACAACCTGACGAGGCCGAAGAGCTATCATCTGAGGGAAACGATTTAGAGTGAGCGGTTCGATGACTTCGATGTTTTATCAGGACGCCCGGGGTGGTGACTGGTGGTGGTCCGCTTTGAAGGGCTCGATCTTCCCCGGCAACAGTTCCATCACGAGCAGATCTGCCGTGAAACTAGCCTCAAGGCCGAATGACGAGTTAAACGCAACCTTGAACCTGGGGCTGATGCTTGATGTCGATGAGACGCGTTCGACGTTGATGTCCCAAAGAACATTCTGATGGTTCCATCCGGTGAATGCCTCAACCTCAACCCCTTCGAGAATGAAGTTTACCGTGGCGTGGCGATCAAGGACATAGCAGCCGCGACTGTCGACTTGGGAAGTCAAGCGCCAAGTGTAAACACTGATGGTGGTTGGCAGCGGCGATCGACAGAAGTCGATACGGATGATTTCCGCATCGTGAAAATTGGGCTCAAAACCAAACCAGTCAACAACCTCGGACCAACCGAGGATATCTTTCAATTCAAACATTCGTCGTGCTGGTCCCACACCATCGTCGCCACATAATTCTCCTTATCGAAAGTACGATTTCATGTCCAAACTCATCTCCAAATGGAACTACCCCACCGTCGTCCGTTTTGGCGCAGGGCGCATCTCGGAGCTGCCGGAGGTGCTGGCTGCGACCGGCATCAAGCGGCCGCTCTTCGTCACCGATCCGGGGCTGGCCAAGCTGCCGGTCGTGGCCAAGACGCTGAAGCTGCTCGACGATGCGAAAATCCCCTATGGCGTCTTCTCCGACGTCAAGCCAAACCCGGTGGAATCGAACCTCACCGCCGGCATCGCGGTGTTCAAGAAGGGCAAGCATGACGGCGTCATCGCCTTCGGCGGCGGCTCGGGCCTCGACCTCGGCAAGCTGATCGCCTTCCAGGCCGGCCAGACCCGCCCGGTCTGGGACTTTGAAGACATCGGCGACTGGTGGACGCGGGCGAATTCCGACACCATTGCGCCGATCATCGCCGTGCCGACCACGGCCGGTACCGGCTCGGAAGTCGGCCGCGCCGCTGTGGTCACCAATGAGGCGACCCACACCAAGAAGGTTATCTTCCATCCGAAGCTCTTGCCGGAAATCGTCATTGCCGATCCCGAGCTGACGGTCGGCATGCCGCCCTTCATCACCGCCGGCACCGGCATGGACGCGCTTGCCCACTGCCTCGAGGCCTATTGCGCGCCGGGTTATCACCCCATGGCCGATGGCATTGCCGTCGAGGGCATACGGCTGGTCTTTGAAAACCTGCCGAAAGCCTTTGCCAACGGCAAGGATCTCACCGCGCGTGCCCATATGATGAGTGCTGCCGCCATGGGTGCAGCTGCCTTCCAGAAGGGCCTCGGCGCAATCCATTCGCTGTCGCATCCGGTCGGCGCGCTCTACGACACCCATCACGGCATGACCAATGCCGTCTTCATGCCCTATGTGCTCGCCTTCAACCGAGACGCGATCGAGGAGAAGATCGCCCGCCTTTCCGCCTATTGTGGCATCAAGGGCGGCTTCGACGGTTTTGCCAAGGCCGTCATCAAGCTGCGCAAGGAACTGAAGGTGCCGAACACGCTGCCCGGCCTCATCAAGGGCCTCGACATGGACAAGAAGCGCAAGACCCTGATCGCCGACATGGCGATCGTCGATCCGACCGCCGGCGGCAACCCGGTCAAGCTGACGAAGAAGGCCGCGCTGGCGCTGCTCGAAAGCGCTATCGAAGGCACGCTCTGAAAGGCATTCCCGGCCTCGCCCTATCATCTTGCGACATGACAGGGCGGGGCTGGAACAGCCTTTGTCGAATAAGGAAAGGAGAACGAAAGACGGGGAAACACCAATCGAAATCATTAGCCGGAAAACGAACGCCGGCGATTGCCAGCCCTTTGTAAAAGTAGTTAGATTTTTAGATCGCGGACGGGTCGGGAGGCATTACTTTTCACACGACTGTCATCGAGTATCGGTAACCGCATCACAGGCGCGCTTGGGCGTCAGTTCAACGGAGAGAACACATGTTCAGTTTCACGGGAAAAGTGCTTTCCCTTACCGCAGCGTCACTGATGGTGACGTCGGCAATCGCCTCGGCACAGTCGATGGACGAGCTGGTCGCCGCGGCCAAGAAGGAAGGCCAGCTTACCACGATCGCGCTGCCGCATGACTGGTGCGGCTATGGCGCCGTCATTGCCGGCTTCAAGGCGAAATATCCGGAAATCACCGTCAACGAACTCAACCCCGACGCCGGCTCCAGCGACGAGGTCGAGGCAATCAAGGCCAACAAGGACAACAAGGGCCCGCAGGCGCCTGACGTCATCGACGTCGGTCTCTCCTACGGCCCACAGGCCAAGGCCGACGGCCTGATCCAGCCCTACAAGGTCTCGACCTGGGATTCGATCCCCGACAGCGCCAAGGATGCCGAAGGCTACTGGTATGGCGACTATTACGGCGTGCTCGCCTTCGAGGTGAACAAGGATCTCGTCAAGGAAGCCCCGGCCGACTGGGCCGATCTGCTGAAGCCGGAATTCGCCAACTCGGTCGCACTCGCGGGTGATCCGCGCGCCTCCAACCAGGCCATCCAGGGCGTTTATGCCGCCGGCCTGTCCAAAGGTGCGGAAGCCGGCGCCAAGGCAGGTGAGGCCGGCCTCGAGTTCTTCAAGGAACTCAACGCCAAGGGCAACTTCGTTCCGGTGATCGGCAAGTCGGCCACGCTCGCGCAGGGCCAGACCCCGATCCTCATCACCTGGGACTACAACGCCCTTGCTGGCCGCGACACGCTGAACGGCAACCCGCCGGTCGAAGTCATCGTGCCGAAGACCGGCGTCGTCGCCGGTGTCTATGTCCAGGCGATCAGCGCCTACGCGCCGCATCCGAACGCTGCCAAGCTGTGGATGGAGTATCTCTACTCAGACGAAGGTCAGCTCGGCTGGCTCAAGGGCTATTGCCACCCGATCCGCTTCAACGATCTCGCCAAGAAGGGCGCGATCCCGCAGGATCTGCTCGACAAGCTGCCGCCGGCAGCCGCCTATGAAGCAGCCGTCTTCCCGACGCTGGACGAACAGGCTGCCTCCAAGGAAGCCATCACCAAGAGCTGGGACGCTGTCGTCGGCGCCAACGTTCAGTAAGCCTCGAATATCATGCCGGGCGGCCGCAACGGCCGCCCGGTTTCCCTTCCGGGGTTCCACCGCATGACCGACGCCACCATTTCCGATCCCACTGCCGCCCGGCAATCCGGGCCGCCCGCGCAGGCGCGCGGCATGCGGCTGCCGCTTCATTGGCTGGGCGTCGCGCCATTCTTCATCTTCGCGCTGATGTTCCTGATCCTGCCGACCTTCTATCTGGTCGTCGGTGCTTTCCAGAACGATCAGGGCCAGTTCACCTTCGAAAACATCGCCGCGCTTTTCCAGCCGTCGATCCTCGCCGCCTACTGGATTTCCATCAAGGTGAGCTTTGCCTCGGCCATCCTCGGCGCTCTCATCGGCATCGCCATTTCGATTGCCATCGTACGCGGCGGGCTGCCGCGCTGGGTGCGCTCCGCCACCATGACGTTTTCGGGCGTGGCCTCGAACTTTGCCGGCGTACCTCTGGCCTTCGCCTTCCTTGCCACCCTCGGCCGGCTCGGGCTGGTCACGATCCTGCTGCGCGACGTGCTCGGCATCAACATCTACGCGCTCGGCTTCAACATACTGTCCTTCTGGGGCCTGACGCTGACCTATTTGTTCTTCCAGATTCCGCTGATGGTGGTCATCATCACGCCGGCGATCGACGGGTTGAAGAAGGAATGGGGCGAGGCTGCCTCCACGCTTGGCGCCACCCAGTTCCAGTATTGGCGCATGGTCGCCATTCCGGTGCTGTGGCCGAGCTTCCTCGGCACGGTCATCCTGCTGTTCGCCAACGCCTTCGGCGCTATCGCCACCGCCTACGCGCTGACCGGCTCGTCGCTCAACATCGTGCCGATCCTGCTCTATGCGCAGATCCGCGGCGACGTGCTGCACAATCCGCATCTCGGCTATGCGCTGGCCTTCGGAATGATCTTCATCACCGGGCTCGCCAACATCTTCTACATCTGGTTCCGGACCCGCAGCGAGAGGTGGCTCAAATGAAGGTAAGCCGCTTCTGGGCGTGGGCGACCTTCATCGTCGGTGCCGCCTATTTCTTCATCCCGCTGATCGCGACGCTGGAGTTTTCCCTGCGCATGCGGCGCGGCGAATATTCCTTCGACGCCTACAGGGTCGTGCTGGGCGATATCCGTTTCCAGGAAACTTTTGGCTACTCGGTCATCATCGCCTGCTTCACCATCGTTCTCGGCGTCGTGCTGGTGGTGCCGACGGCATACTGGATCAGGTTGCGCATGCCGCATCTTCGGCCCGTGGTCGAGTTCATCACGCTGCTGCCGCTGATCATCCCGGCCATCGTCATCGTCTTCGGCTATATCCGCATGTATGGCTCGAACTCGCCGATACCGTTCCTCGGTTCGACGCGCGGCACCGACCTCTTGCTCATTATCGGCTATGCCACGCTGGCGCTGCCCTACATGTACCGCGCGGTCGACACCGGCCTGCGCACCATCGACGTGCGCACGCTGACCGAGGCCGCGCAGGTTCACGGCGCAGGCTGGACGACGATCATCGCCCGCATCATCCTGCCCAATGTGCTGATCGCGGTGCTGTCGGGCGCGTTCCTTACCTTTGCAATCGTCATCGGCGAGTTTACCATGGCAAGCCTGCTCAACCGGCCTGCCTTCGGCCCGTATCTGCAGAATATCGGCGCGAACCGGGCCTATGAGCCGGCGGCACTCGCCGTCATCGCCTTCGCCATCACATGGGGCTGCATGTCGGTCATACAGGTCCTGTCCCGCTTCGCGCCGAAGTCGGCAAACAACCCGAATTGAGCTGAAAGAAAACGACGCACATGTCCGAAACATTTCTCAGCATCCAGGGTGTCCGCAAGGCTTTCGGCCAGACCACCGTGGTGACCGATTTCAACCTCGACGTGGATCGCGGCGAATTCATATCCTTCCTCGGGCCCTCCGGCTGCGGCAAGACGACGATGCTGCGCATGGTGGCGGGTTTCGAGGAGCCGAGCGCCGGCCGCATCCTGATCGGCGGCAAGGACGTCACCAACCTCAAGCCCAACCAGCGCAACATCGGCATGGTGTTCCAGGCCTATGCGCTGTTCCCGAACCTGACCGTGGCGCAGAACGTCGCCTTCGGCCTCAAGGTCGCTGGCATGCCGAAGGCCGAAGCCGATGCCCGAGTGGCCGAAATGCTTGCCATCATCAAGCTGCCGGATTTCGGCGAACGCTATCCCTACCAGCTCTCCGGCGGCCAGCAGCAGCGCGTAGCACTCGCCCGCGCCCTGGCGCCCAAGCCCAAGCTCCTGCTGCTTGACGAGCCGCTGTCGGCGCTTGACGCCAAGGTGCGCGTCTCGCTGCGCGAGGAAATTCGTTCCATCCAGAAGAAGCTCGGCATCACCACCATCTTCGTCACGCACGACCAGGAAGAGGCGCTGTCGATGTCGGACCGCATCGTCGTCATGTATGACGGCCGCGCCGAACAGGTCGGCACGCCATTCGAAATCTACAATCGCCCGTCGACGAAGTTCGTCGCCAATTTCGTCGGCACGCTGAACGTGCTCGATGGCACCGTCACCGATCCGGCGTCGGCGACCGTTCGCATCAACGATCGCGAAGTGAAGCTCAAGAAGGGTGCGCTGAATGGCGCCAAGGCCGGCGACACGCTGTCGCTTGCTCTGCGCCCCGAAGCCATCGTGCTGGGAAAACAGGCCGGCCGCGATTCCAGCCTGGGCGGCAAGATTTCCGATGTCAGCTTTTTGGGCTCGGTCATTCGCGTGCGCGTCGGCGTCGGCAAGAACGCCGTCTCGCTCGACACCTTCAACAGCCCAACGAGCCCACCGCCGGTCGTCGGCGAAGAGACGGAAATCAGCTTCTCTGCCGGGGATGTGCTGGTGTTGCATTAGGGCAGGGCGCGGTGCTGCCGTGCCTGCCGTGTGCCGGCGTTGGAGTTTGGCACCGGCGCAACATGCGGTCGTCATCCCGGAAACCGGAGCGAAGCGCAGGTTATCCGGGATCTATTGGCCGCAGCATCGTCAGGCGCGGCCCGGCCCTAGTGTTGACGCGCATTCTGTACCGTTGAAGCTCTTCTGCGTTCAGGCATGGATTCCCGACACTCTCCGCTCGTTCCTCGCTCACGAGGTCGAGAATGACGAATTAGGCTTGCCGCCAATCTTCGGCATTAGTGAGTTGCCAGGCAACCAACAAGCTCGGCTCATCTCCAACGTCGGCGGGTTGCCGCCCGGGCAAACAACAAGCTCGTCATTCTCGACCTCGTGAGCGAGGAACGAGCGGAGAGTGTCGGGAATCCATGCCGGAACATCAATGAAGTTCACTGCGGTGCAGAACCATCGAAGGTGAAGCTTGCGAAGGTGTGGAAAGATTTTCACCCGATTTCCTGCCAACCCATTGTTTTCGCTCACACCGCACATTTTTTCACCCTCGATTTTTCCACACCCTTTCGCACGCATCCATAATCCTCCCATCGCTCCTGCGGGACCGGGTCTGGAACCGGGATCAAGGGGGAGTGGCGGTGACCTCCCGCCCTGGTGTGGTAGCCAGGGCTCCGAGGGCCCGACACAGGCCGGCGTGGAACGAGCACGGCGCAAATGCCACTGCCCAAAACCATGCGGAGAACCCGCGTCGTCTTGTCCATGGAATGTACATGGAGCGGGCGTTGTGACCGGCCGACTTCGGGACAGGTTAGGAGCGGTCCGCGCAGCGGACGAAAAGCCAACGATTTGGCTTTTCGAGTGACTAACGAGCGGGGCGCGGAAGCTGCGCCACGTATTAAACACTAGGAAGGCACGGCCATGCGCCCCGCTTCCCGATCTTTGACAATGGCCAGACGGTGAAAACCGGGCGTGGCGATGATGAAGCGCGCACCGGGGACAGTTTACTTTCTTGCCCCGGAAGGGCGCGGCGGTTGCGATCTCGCGCAAGGGGCAAAAAAGTAAACTGTCCCCTGCATCTTAGCTGGCTACCGGGAGATCGATGGAGCCCTATCCGCCGACAATACTCGCGCGGTATCCATCCGGCGACTAAACGCTGAATCAGCCAAGTATTGAAAGGATGGTGGGCGTGACAGGGATTGAACCTGTGACCCCTGCAATGTCAATGCAGTGCTCTCCCGCTGAGCTACACGCCCATCCGACGCCGCGCATACACCACATAATTGACAGGCGCGTCAATAGCGGGAATCGGGAAAGATCAGCCTTTTACGGTTATCTTTCCCGGCGGCCAAAAAGCCGCTCAGGCGGCTTGCAGCATTTTCTCGACCTCGTTGACGAGATCGCGCAGATGGAACGGCTTGGAAAGCACCTTGGCGTCCTTGGGCGCCTTGGAATCGGGGTTCAGTGCAACGGCGGCAAAGCCGGTGATGAACATGACCTTGAGGTCGGGGTCGATCTCGGTGGCGCGGCGGGCGAGCTCGATGCCGTCCATTTCCGGCATGACGATGTCGGTCAGGAGGAGCGAAAAGGGTTCTTCACGCAGCCGCTCATAGGCGCTGGCGCCATTGTCGAAATCGCTGACGTCATAACCGGCGCGCTCCAGCGCCTTAACCAGAAACCGACGCATATCGTCGTCGTCTTCCGCCAGAAGAATGCGTGCCATCGTGTCCCGTCCGAATCACTTCACGTGAACCGCAATAATGCGGCCCCGTTAACCATTCTGTATATGAAGCTTGGAGGGTAAACATCAAGTGAATGTCGATGTCCATCGCGATATCCTGACATACCGTCAACCAGCGAAGCGCTGGACAGAATGCCTGGCAGATGGCACTTTCATGATCATGATGCAGTGGGTTTTGCGGGTTGGACAGAGTTCATGACAGCGGCCGATGATTTCTCGGTGGTCGCACCGTTCGAGGTTCGCACCGGCGCCGAGCAGCGGGTTCCTTTCGTCTTCAACTCTCCCCACAGTGGCCGCCACTATCCCGAGCGCTTCCTGGCCATGACGCGGCTCGACGGCAATGCCATCCGCCGTTCCGAAGATTGCTATGTCGACGAGCTGTTCGGCGGGGCGGTGGCGCTGGGCGCGCCGATGCTGGCTGCCAATTTTCCGCGCGCCTATCTCGACGTGAACCGCGAGCCCTGGGAACTCGACCCGCGCATGTTCGTCGAGCCGGTGCCATCCTTCGCCAATATACGTTCTGCCCGCGTCGCCGGCGGCCTCGGCACGGTGCCGAAGTTGGTGGGCGAGGGGCTCGACATCTATCCCAGCCGCCTGCCGCTCGCCGAGGCGCTTGCGCGCATAGAGGCGGTGTACAAGCCTTACCACGCGACCTTGAAGCGGCTTGTGACAAGCACGCATGCGCGCTTCGGCTTTGGCGTGCTGATCGACTGCCATTCGATGCCGGCCAGCATTCGCATCGGTGAAAACGGCATGAGGCCGGATTTCATCATCGGCGACCGGTTCGGCGTTTCGGCTTCGCGGGCGCTGACTGAAAATGCCATCGGGCTGCTGATCGCGATGGGCTACACGGTCGCTCACAACAAGCCCTATGCCGGCGGCTTCATTACCGAACATTACGGTCGCCCGGCGCGCAATCTTCACGCCCTGCAGATCGAGATCAACCGCGGCCTCTATATGAACGAAAGGACGTTCCAGAAGTCCGCCGGCTTCGATGCGCTGGCCGACGACCTGACGCGGTTCTGCGCCGACCTGATGGCCATCCCGGACAGTGATATCGGCGATTTGCCGCTTGCCGCCGAGTAACGCCAGACGCCCGCGGCGACCTCTCAAAAAAAACCGCGCTGTTCGCACAACGCGGTCGAAGTCTAGGGAGGAAACGCCCAAGGAGGGCATAGACAGGCGAACCCGTCTGTGAACAAAGTTATTGTGCGCTGCACAAATGTCAAGCGACTTTATGCTTTTTTAATTCAGAGTGATGTGGCAATTCCCCGTTCGGAAACGCCTGTGCCATTCACGCAACATCGGGGAGATACGATTGCCCGTCACCGTTCAGTTCATGCGGCGGATCGCGGAAGCCGCGGCGGCCGAGACATTGCCACGCTTCCGCCAGCAAGGTGCTGTTTCCAATAAGCTTTCCGGCGGATTCGACCCGGTAACCGAGGCCGATCGCGAGGCCGAGCGCGCCATTCGCGCGCTGATCAACGCCGAATTTCCGGACCACGGCATTCTCGGCGAGGAACACGGCATCGAAAACGCCTCGAGCAGTCACGTTTGGGTGATTGATCCCATCGACGGCACGCGAGCCTATATTTCCGGCCTTCCGGTCTGGGGGACGCTGGTCGGATTGACCGTCGACGGCGACTCAGTCGCCGGGCTGATGTCCCAGCCTTTCACCGGTGAATTGTACTACGCCAACGCGTCGGGCTCGCATTACGAAGGCCCGGGGGGTGCGCGAAAACTGTCGACCCGCAAGACGACGTCGCTGGCCGATGCGACGCTGTTCACCACCACGCCGGCGCTGTTCAAGGGTGACAAACGCGTGCTCTACGACCGGCTGGAAAGCCAGGTCCGGCTCGCCCGCTATGGTACCGATTGCTACGCCTTTGCTATGGTCGCCTCCGGCAACGCCGATATCGTCGCCGACCCCGGCCTGCAGCCTTACGACATCGTTGCGCTGATCCCGATCATCGAGAAGGCGGGCGGCGTGGTCACCACCTTCAGCGGCGGACCGGCGGAAAACGGCGGCGACATACTGGCGTCGGCCACGCCCGAGCTTCACGCGGCGGCGATGAAAATTCTCAACGGTTGACGGACGCTACATCACCGGCGCATCGCTGCCGGGAATGAAGGCGTCGAAGGCGGCGAGGAACTGTTCGCGATAGATGTCGGCTTCCTGAAGAATTTCGTGACGGGCACCGTCGACGGTCAGCAGCGAGCCGACGCGCAGGCGTCTGGAGTAGTCCTCGATAGCGCGGTTCGAAACGACTTCGTCGGCGCCGGCGACAATGAAGAGCGTTGGGATCTGAACCTTTGCCATGAATTCCGGGTTCTGCACGATCGTGGCGGCTTCGGCGGCCGCGCGGATCCAGGCGACGGTTGGGCCGCCGAGGCCCAGATGCGGATAGGTCTCGTAGAGCAGGCAATTGCGCCGGTAGCGTTCAGGATCGGTCGTAAGCTTGTTCGTGGCGAAGGGTTCGATCTGGCCCTGACGCCCACCCGAGACATATAGCTGGCCGAGCCCGCTATAATAAAGCGCGTTGCCCATGCGCCTGATCGCGGGCATCGACAGCGGTGACTTGTGCAGGGCGAAGAACGGGGCGATCAGCACCATTCGCCGCACGCGGTTGACCATCGCCGGTGTGCCCAGAAGCGCGATCAGCGCGCCCATCGAATGGGCAAGGATGTAATAGGGGCCGCGGCAATCGGGCAGAACGATCTCGGCAAAGAATTGTTCGAGATCGCGCGTGTAGTCGAAGAAGCCACGGACGTGGCCGCGCCCTGCATCTCGGATCAATCGATCGGAAGCACCCTGGCCGCGCCAATCCAGGCTCGCCGAACCCAGGCCGCGCGCTGCGAGATCGCGGGCCGTCTCGAAATATTTCTCGATGCACTCGTTGCGGCCGGGCAGGATTATCACCGTACCCTTGAGGGGGCGCGACGTTGCCGGGAAAAGCGCGTAGCGCAGCTTTTTCTGGTCGAAGGCGGTGATGTAGCCGGAGGTCGCCCTTTCAGGCTTCGGATTTCCGGGTATGTCGTAGAAATAGTCCGTCATCTTCGGCTGTTCTCATTCGCGCCGAAGGCCGGCCCTGAAACTGATAAAAGCGTAGCGATGAAATGCAAACAAATTTAGACCGCCGGCGGCGGTAAAAGAAGCAAGGCCGGAAGCAGCTTTCACTGACTTCCGGCCTTTGTCGATCCGGGTGGAAGGGACGTTACACCCGGCTCGGCCCCGTCGCGGCAGGATACGCACCGCTAACTTTCACATTGAGGCCAATCTAGCAGGGCGGTTCTGAACGCTAACCGAAGCGCCGGTTCATCCTGCGTTCATCGGCGTGGATTTTTCGCGTTGGGAAAAGCCTTGAAATGGCCGAAGGGGGCACCCAAATGACTTCTTGCGGTCGCCAAGGAATGGGGCCGCTGATCACGCCGAAACGCCATTATGGGTCAGGCAGGTCACACGCGAACAATGTTGCTCAACAGGAGAACAGAACCATGCGTCACGTTGATTTTTCCCCACTCTATCGCTCTACCGTCGGCTTCGACCGACTTTTCACGATGCTCGATTCCCTTGCCCAGCCGGAAGGCGCGCAGACCTATCCGCCCTACAACATCGAACGGACCGGCGAGGATTCCTATCGCATCTCCATGGCGGTAGCGGGTTTCTCGGATAGCGATATCGCCATCGAAGCCCATCGCAACGTCTTGAGCATCAAGGGCGAGCGCAAGGATGAGGGCACCGGCGAAGGCTCCGAACTGCTCTATCGCGGCATTGCCTCGCGCGCCTTCGAGCGCCGCTTCCAGCTTGCCGACCATGTCGACGTCACCGGCGCCAATCTGAAGAACGGCTTGCTGCACATCGACCTCAAGCGGACCATTCCCGAAGAGCTCAAGCCGCGCAAGATCGCGATTTCGGCCCCCGCGGACAAATCCGCCAAGCAGATCGAAGCCAAGACTGCGAACTAATCCAGTACGCTCCTCCCGAGCGAAAAGCGGCGCCTTCGGGCGCCGTTTTTTTTGTTCAGTCTGGTTAGGCGATCAGATCGCCGAATCGATCGACGTCCTCTGCCGTTGTCGCAAAGCTGGTGACGAAGCGGCAGAGCGTTTCGTTTTCGTCGATTCGTTCGGCAAAGCCGTGCGGCGCGTTCCAGGGATAAAAGACCGCACCTGCGTCCGTCGCCGCTTTCATCGTGTCCTTGCTCATGATCGCGAAAACCTCGTTGGCCTGCGGTTGCCAGCCGAGGCGGGCTTTGCTCGACGCTTCGATGACCTTGCCCAGACGCGCGGCCATAGCGTTGGAATGGCGGGCCGTTTCGAGCCAGAGGTCGTCCGTAAAATAGGCATCGAACTGGGCAGCGATAAAGCGCGACTTCGAAAAAAGCTGGGCGGCCCGCTTGTGCAGGAAGCCGAATTCGCGCGCCATGCCGGTGTCGAACAGCACCACCGCTTCGGCACACCAGCAGCCGTTCTTGGTGCCGCCGAAGGAGATGATGTCGACGCCGCGCTTCCAGGTCATTTCGGCAGGCGTCGTTTCAAGCGATGCCAGCGCGTTGGCGAAGCGTGCGCCGTCCATGTGAAGCGGCAGGTTGCGCTTCTTTGCGATGGCTGAAATCGCATCGATCTCGGCCAGGCTGTAGACTGTGCCGACCTCGGTGGCTTGCGTGATCGTCACGGCGATAGGCTGGCCGGCATGGACGAATTCCGGCTCGAAATGGGAAATCGCCTTTTCGAGATTGCCGGGGGTCATCCGCCCGAGCGAACCGTCTACGGCACGCAGGCGGGCGCCGCCGGAAAAATACTCCGGCGCGCCGCACTCGTCCTCCATCACATGGGCCTCGCGGTGGCAGAAGGAGACGCCGCCAGGACGGTTATAGGCGGCCAATGACAGCGAGTTGGCGGCCGTTCCGGTGGCGACGAAGAAGACTGCGACTTCGCGCTCGAAGATTTCGCTGAATTTTTCGTAGACGGCGCGGTCGAGATCGCCGTCACCATAGGCGGTGCTGAAACCGGATGCGTGTGTGGAAAGCGAGGCGGCGATCTTGGGATGGGCGCCGGCCCAGTTGTCGGAGGCAAAAAACATATGTCGGTTCCGCAGGATACGCGTTGAAGGCGCGGGGACCTTGGCCGGTTTTGATGGGCAGCATCAAGGGCCAGAGGGAAAAAATCTGTCACGGCTGCCGGATTGGACAAAAGCCCGAGGAGGCCGAAAGTTTCGTGTCGCGACAATGTGGCGCAAGATTATTACGCGGTTTGTGCCGTTTTTTTGTGAATCGGTCTTGTGCGGTTCGAAAAATTCTGCAATAAGAAAATTAGGACAGTAGTGCTGTCTTATTTTATCTGAGCAATGCTTGCTGGATTTGGCGTATGATCGACGCCTGTCCGGCTATCACTGCGACCGGTGCCGGGAATGCCGCGAAAGTGGCAGTGACTCACGCACCCCAAGGACTGTATACCGCCCGGGCAGTATGCTTTTCCGCGGAAATTCGACAAGACGTGCAGGCGATTTGATGGATGTGCCGCAAGGCTGCCAGACAATGGAGAGACGCCCGAAAGGGCTGGAAACGGAAGGGAAGGACGATGACGGACATGACGACATCTGTGACGACGCAATTCCAGGCGCCCGCGCAGACGAAAGCCGTTGCCGTCAAACGCGCCAACTTGCGAACTCCCAATGGCATGGCCGCGCAGGGACTCTACGATCCGCGCAACGAGCACGATGCCTGCGGCGTCGGCTTCATCGCCAACATGAAGGGCGTGAAGTCGCACCAGATCGTCAAGGACGGGCTATTCATGCTCGAAAACCTGACGCATCGCGGTGCGGTGGGCGCAGACCCGCTGATGGGCGATGGCGCCGGCCTGCTGGTGCAGATTCCGGATCGTTTCTTCCGCGAAGAAATGGCCAAGCAGGACATCGAGCTGCCGGTTCCGGGACAATATGGCGTCGGCCACTGGTTCATGCCGCAGGATGCCGAGCTGCGCGCCCATATCTACGACGTCATCCGCGAGTCGGCGCAGTCCGAGGGATTGCCGCTGATCGGCTTCCGCGACGTGCCGGTCGACAATTCGTCGCTTTCCAAGGCGCCGGATATTGCCGCGGCCGAACCGTATCACTGCCAGGTCTTCATCGGGCGCACGCCCGACATCGAAGACGATGAGGAATATGAGGCGCGGCTTTATCTGCTGCGCAAGGTCATTTCCGGCCGCATCTATGCCGAGAACGACAACAAGGATATCGGCGCCTATTGCGTGTCGCTGTCGGCGCGCACGATCGTCTACAAGGGCATGTTCCTCGCCTATCAGGTCGGCGCCTATTACAAGGACCTTGCCGATCCACGTTTCGAGACGGCGCTGGTTCTTGTTCACCAGCGGTTTTCGACCAACACCTTCCCGTCGTGGAAGCTGGCACACCCCTATCGCATGGTAGCGCATAATGGCGAGATCAACACGGTGCGCGGCAACAACAACTGGATGGCTGCGCGCCAGGCGTCGGTCGACAGCGAGCTGTTCGGCAACAACATCTCCAAGCTGTGGCCGATCTCCTATGAAGGCCAGTCGGACACCGCCTGCTTCGACAACGCACTCGAGTTCCTGTTCCAGGGTGGCTACAAGCTGGCGCACGCGATGATGATGCTGATCCCGGAAGCCTGGGCCGGCAACAAGCTGATGGATGCCGACCGCAAGGCGTTCTACGAATATCACGCTGCCCTGATGGAGCCGTGGGACGGTCCCGCAGCGGTCGCCTTCACCGATGGCCGCCAGATCGGCGCGACGCTGGACCGCAACGGCCTGCGTCCGGCACGCTATGTCGTCACCGACGATGACCGTGTCATCCTGGCGTCGGAAGCCGGCGCGTTTACGGTGCCGGAAGAAAAGATCGTCAAGAAGTGGCGGCTGCAGCCCGGCAAGATGCTGTTGATCGACCTTGAAAAGGGCCGGATCATCTCGGACGAGGAAATCAAGTCCGAGATTGCGACCAAGCATCCCTACAAGACCTGGCTGCATAACACCCAGCTCATCCTCGAAGAGCTGAAGCCGGTCGAGCCGCGCGCGCTGCGCAAGGATGTCTCGCTGCTCGATCGCCAACAGTCATTCGGCTATACGCAGGAAGACACCAAGCTGCTGATGTCGCCGATGGCGACGACGGGTCAGGAAGCCGTCGGCTCGATGGGCACCGATACGCCGATCTCGGCCATGTCGGACAAGTCGAAGCTGCTCTACACCTATTTCAAGCAGAACTTCGCGCAGGTCACCAACCCGCCGATCGACCCGATCCGCGAGGAACTGGTGATGAGCCTGGTTTCCTTCATCGGGCCGCGGCCGAACATCTTCGATCTCGTCGGTTCGTCGCGCAAGAAGCGGCTGGAAGTGCGCCAGCCGATCCTGACCAATGGCGATCTGGAAAAGATCCGCTCCATCGGCCACACCGAGGACCGCTTCGACACCAAGACGATCGACATCACCTATGGCTCCGCCGAGGATGCTGCGGGCATGCAGGGCGCCATCGAGCGGCTTTGCGAGCGTGCCGAGGCGGCTGTTGCCGGCGGCTACAACATCATCATCCTGTCCGACCGTCAGGTCGGGCCGGACCGCATCGCCATACCTGCGCTGCTGGCGACGGCGGCCGTGCACCACCACCTCATCCGCAAGGGGCTGCGCACCTCGGTCGGCCTCGTCGTCGAATCGGGCGAGCCGCGCGAAGTGCACCACTTCTGCTGCCTTGCGGGTTATGGCGCGGAGGCGATCAACCCCTATCTCGCTTTCGATACGCTGCTCGACATGCACAAGCGTGGCGACATGCCGGCGGAAGTGGACGCCTCCGAGGTCGTGACGCGGTACATCAAGTCGATCGGCAAGGGCATCCTCAAGGTCATGTCCAAGATGGGCATCTCGACCTATCAGTCCTATTGCGGCGCGCAGATTTTTGACGCCATCGGGCTGAAGTCGGACTTCGTGGAGCAGTATTTCACTGGCACCGCCACTCTCATCGAGGGCGTCGGGCTGGACGAAGTCGCGACCGAGACGGTCAGCCGCCATGCCGACGCTTTCGGCGACGACCCCGTGCTGCGCAACGCGCTCGAGGTCGGCGGCGAATATATGTACCGCATGCGCGGCGAGGCTCATATCTGGTCGCCGGATGCTGTGGCCAGCCTCCAGCACGCCGTGCGCAAGGGCTCATGGGAAACCTTCAAGGAGTTCTCCGCGCAGATCGACAGCGAGACGGCGCGGGCGCAAGGCATTCGCGGGCTGTTCAAGATCAGGCTGGCGGAAGACACCGGCCGCAAGCCGGTTTCGCTCGATGACGTCATGCCGGCAGCCGATATCGTCAAGCGCTTCTCGACCGGGGCGATGTCCTTCGGCTCGATCAGCCGCGAGGCGCATACGACGCTGGCCGTCGCCATGAACCGGATCGGCGGCAAGTCGAACACCGGCGAGGGCGGCGAAGAGCCGGATCGCTATCTGCCGCTGCCCGGCGGTGGCGCGAACCCCGAGCGTTCGGCGATCAAGCAGGTTGCGTCGGGCCGGTTCGGCGTCACCACCGAATATCTCGTCAACTCCGACATGATGCAGATCAAGGTCGCGCAGGGCGCCAAGCCTGGCGAGGGCGGCCAGCTTCCCGGCCACAAGGTCGATGCCACGATCGCCAAGACCCGTCACTCGACGCCGGGCGTCGGTCTGATTTCGCCGCCGCCGCACCACGACATCTATTCTATCGAGGATCTGGCGCAGCTCATCTACGACCTGAAGAACGTCAACCCGGCGGCCGACGTGTCGGTCAAGCTCGTCTCGGAAGTCGGCGTCGGCACGGTTGCCGCCGGCGTCGCCAAGGCGCGCGCCGACCACATCACCATCTCCGGCTATGACGGCGGCACCGGCGCTTCGCCGCTGACCTCACTGAAGCATGCGGGTTCGCCGTGGGAAATGGGCCTTGCCGAGACGCACCAGACGCTGGTGCTGAACGGCTTGCGTTCGCGCGTCGCCTTGCAGGTCGATGGCGGCTTGCGCACGGGCCGTGACGTTATCATCGGCGCGCTGCTGGGAGCCGACGAGTTCGGCTTCTCGACTGCGCCGCTGATTGCCGCCGGCTGCATCATGATGCGCAAGTGCCATCTCAACACCTGCCCGGTCGGTGTCGCCACGCAGGACCCGGTTCTGCGCAAGCGCTTCAAGGGCACGCCCGAGCACATCATCAACTACTTCTTCTACGTTGCGGAAGAGGTGCGCGAGCTGCTCGCAGCCATGGGCTACACCCATATCGACCAGATCATCGGCGATACCGATCTTCTGGAAAAGCGGGCGATGATCGAACATTGGAAGGCACGCGGGCTCGATTTCGCCCGCATGTTCTACAAGCCCGATGCTCCGGCCGAAGCTACGCACTGGACCGAGCGCCAGAAGCATCCGATCGACGACGTTCTCGACCGCAAGCTGATCGAGCAGGCAAAGCCGGCGCTCGAATCGCGCCAGGCCGTGACGATCGAGGCTGAAATCCGCAACGTCGACCGTTCGGCCGGCGCCATGCTTTCGGGCGAAGTGGTCAAGCGCTTCAAGCACAAGGGCCTGCGCGACGATACGATCTCGGTGAAGCTCACCGGCACGGCTGGGCAGTCCTTCGGGGCGTTCCTGGCACGTGGCATCACCTTCGAGCTGATCGGCGACGGCAACGACTATGTCGGCAAGGGTCTTTCGGGCGGGCGCATCGTCATCCGTCCGCCGGACAATGCGAAAATCGTCGCCGAGGAGTCCATCATCGTCGGCAACACCGTGCTTTACGGCGCGACCGAGGGCGAATGCTACTTCCGCGGCGTCGCCGGCGAGCGTTTCGCCGTGCGCAACTCGGGCGCCGTCACCGTCGTCGAAGGCGTTGGCGACCATGGCTGCGAATACATGACCGGCGGCGTTGTCGTCGTCATCGGCCAGACCGGGCGCAACTTTGCGGCCGGCATGTCGGGCGGTGTCGCCTATGTGCTGGACGAGGCCGGCGATTTCGCCGAGCGCTGCAACATGGCGATGGTCGAGCTGGAACCGGTTCCGGAAGAGGACGACCTGATGGAGAAACTTCTCCATCATGGTGGCGACCTCGATCACAAGGGCCGTGTCGACGTATCCGGTGACATGACCAGCCATGACGAGGAGCGCCTCTACCAGCTCATCTCGAACCATGTGCATTTCACCGGTTCGACACGCGGCAAGGCTATTCTCGACGATTGGGCGAACTACCGGCCGAAATTCCGGAAAGTCATGCCGGTCGAGTATCGCCGCGCGCTGATCGAAATGGAGCGCATGAGGATGGGCGTCGCGGCGGAATAGCCGCGTCAGCCGTCCGGACGGAACGGGCCGACCGAAGGTCCGGGCTGGACGGCTGAGCCAACCTGCTTCAAGAGAAGAGCCACCAGTTTTACCTGTGATATTTCGCAGGGTCTGATCTACGAAAGTTTTTGCAATGGGCAAGGTAACAGGATTTCTTGAGATCGACCGGCAGGTGCACAAGTACCAGCCGGCCTCCGACCGTATCCGGCATTTCCGTGAATTCACGCTGCCGATGTCGGACAAGGAAGTCGAGAAACAGGCAGCGCGCTGCATGGATTGCGGCGTGCCGTTCTGCCACGGCCCGACCGGCTGTCCGATCCACAACCAGATTCCGGACTGGAACGACCTCGTCTACAATGGCGATTGGGACAATGCGATCCGCAACCTGCATTCGACCAACAATTTCCCGGAATTCACCGGCCGCATCTGCCCCGCGCCTTGCGAGGAAGCCTGCACGCTGAACCTCGAGGACATTCCGGTCGCCATCAAGACGGTCGAGCAGGCCATCGCCGACAAAGCCTATGAGCTTGGCCATATCCGCCCCTATCCGGCGGAGAAGAAGACGGGCAAAAGCGTTGCCATCATCGGCTCGGGTCCGGCCGGCATGGCCGCTGCCCAACAGCTCGGCCGCGTCGGGCACGACGTTCACGTCTATGAGCGCGAGAGCAAGCCGGGCGGGTTGATGCGTTTCGGCATTCCCGACTTCAAGATGGAAAAGCATTATATCGACCGCCGTGTCGAGCAGATGCAGGGCGAGGGCGTGACCTTCCATTGCGGCGTCAATGTCGGCGTCGACAAGCCGGTTTCGGAACTGCTCGCTGAATATGACGCCGTGCTCTATTGCGGCGGCTCCGAGACGCCGCGTCCGGCCAACATTCCGGGCGACGATCTCGAAGGCGTGCATGACGCGATGCCTTATCTCGTCCAGCAGAACAAGCGCGTGGCGCGTGAGGATATCCAGTCGGTGGCCTGGAAGTCCGAGTCAATCGTGGCCGGCGGGCTGCATGTCGTTGTGGTCGGCGGCGGCGATACCGCATCCGACTGCGTTGGCACGGCGTTCCGTCAGGGCGCGGTGCGCGTGACCCAGCTCGACATCCGGCCGCAGCCGCCGGAAAAGGAAAACAAGCTTGCCGTCTGGCCCTACTGGGCGACCAAGATGCGCACGTCCTCGTCGCAGGCCGAGGGCGCCGAGCGCGAGTTCCAGGTGGCGACGCTCGAATTCATCGGCGAGGACGGCCAGCTGACCGGTGTGAAGTGCTGCGAGGTCGATGAGAAGCGCAAGCCGATCGCCGGCACCGAGTTCGTCATCCGCGCCGATCTCGCCTTCATCGCCATCGGCTTTGCCGGTCCGATGGCTGGCGGTGTGGTCAAGGAACTGGACGGGCAGCTCAAGATCGGCGTCGACAGCCGCCGTTCGACCAATGTCGATGCCAACGACCGCGACTACCGGACGAGCGTCGACAAACTTTATGCGGCGGGCGATATCCGCCGCGGCCAGTCGCTCGTCGTCTGGGCGATCCGCGAAGGCCGGCAGGCCGCCCGCGCCATCGACGAGGCGCTGATGGGTTCGAGCGTCTTGCCGCGATAGGCGAACGCTTCATCGAAACTGCAAAAGAAAAGGCGCCTGCGTGGCGCCTTTTCTTTTGCGATCAGTGCCTGGCCGTGGCTATCGTGCTCGGCGGCCGCCGATATGGCTAGGACCTCCCCGTCTACTCGATCTGCTGATATAACTTGATGATGCAGGAGTTCGATCCACAGGATGTTCTAAGTCGCCCGTTGATGGCGAATTTGGCGACCGTTACCGAGGACGGCGCACCGCGCAATGCACCGGTATGGTTCATCTGGGAGGACGGTGCGATCTGGCTTCTCGGGTCATCAGATGGCAGTGCGGTCAAGTATCTGGAAAGAGATCCACGCTGCGCGTTAGAAATCGTGCACTTTGACAATGACGCCGGCGTCCTGCTGCACCTCGGACTGCGCGGTGCCGCCACCATTGAGCCGATGTCGCCGGATCGCTTCAAGCGGCTCCTGCACAAGTATCTTGGCCCCGAAGCAGACTGGAACGCATGGTTCATCGACAACGTGGCTCAGATAGAGCATCCAGACGGGCGCATGATCAGGCTCGTTCCAGCCAGTATTTTCACCAACAACGTCTCGTTCTTCAGAACCGGTCCTGACTTTGCGTGGCCTCCGGGATAGGGGCTTGGTCAGCGCCTGACGGTAGCCGTTGTGTCCGGTATTGCCGGCGCGGCTGCCGTTGCCGGCTCGGCAGGCCTGGGCGGCCAGGAAAAATCGTCGGCACGCCCGGGCTTGGCTTCGGGCGCGATGCCGTCGATCGCCAGTTTTTCGCCAGGGGACCGCGGCGTGGCCTTGCCGACATTTGCACCGAGCAGTTCGGTGCCGCCGTCCAGTTCGGGATCGTTGAGCGAGATCGGCACCGTGCGGTCGACGGGCGCGGCCTTCTGGGCCTCCGGGGTGAGGGCCGGCAATGCTGGCACGGCCGCGGTCCCCGGCACCGTGGTGAGGCCGAGGATCTTGCTCAAGGGCTTTTCCGCGTAGAAAGCCAGCTTGCGCTTTCCCGCTTGCGTGAGATTGATGCCGTCGTCGGAACGCAGGCGGACCGGCTGGCCGCTGACGTCGGGACCGGTCGTTATGAATGCGCCGTTCTCATCGACGAAGCCGTCCCAGACATCGACGAACTCGGCCTTGGCCTCCTCGCTCGCCGCGCGGTAAATATCGTTGAAGGCCAGCATGTCGGAGGTCATCTTGGAAGACCTGAAAGCCGGCACGCCGACCCATACGAACGGCACCTTGCGCTCCGTGATTGCCTTGGCCAAAGCTTCAGTGCGCTTGGCATATTCCTTGTTCCAGTTGTCCGTTCCCAGAGTTTCGCGCGTGTCGCCGACGCGCATCTGCTGACGGTCGTTGGAACCCATCATGACGGCAATAGCGGTGGGCTTTTCGGTTTCGATCAACACGCCTATTTCCTTGGGCCAGTTGAAATAGTCTTCGCGAACGAAGCCGGACGAACCTTTCGACCTGTCGACTATCCGGATTTTTGGGTTCTCTGCGTAGAGAATGCCAAGGCCGTCGGCGAGACCGCTGCCAAGAAAGTCGCCGATGACGAGCACGACCTTTGCGTCGGGCTCTTTATCGATGACGGGAATTTCCGGTTCCGCCGGCTTGCGAGCGACGGCGCGCGCCTTAGGTGCCTTCTTGCGCACATTTCCCTTGGACCTTCCTCCCGGCACATCGGCCGGTGGAGCCAGGCGCGGTTCCCTGCGCGGGAAAAACAGGTCGCGCAACGACCATGGGCGATAGACCGGTTCCTGCGCGAAGGCAGGCGACGCCGGCAACGCCAACCAGAGACCGGTCGTCAGGACCGCGAGCGCAACAAGGAACGCCGTAATCCGGACCGGAAGTGCGGTGCGCTCCTTGCCTGGCAAAGGCCTTGCTCCTAGCGTTTCCTCAGCGTCTTGAGCACTTCCATGCTCGGATGACCGTCCTGCGTCAAGCCGGCCTTGGCCTGGTATGCCTTGATGGCCGCGCGCGATCCTTCACCGATCTTGCCGTCGAACTTGCCTTCATAATAGCCATAGGCGGACAGGCGTTGCTGAAGTTCCTGCTTCTCCTCGAAGCTGAGCTTGGTGAAGGGGCGGCTCCAGTCCTGCACGAGGCCGCCATAGCCAGCGATCTCGTCGGCAAGCAGGCCTACGGCGAGCGCATATTTGTCGGCATTGTTGTAGCGCTTGATGACGAAGAAGTTCTTGGTCATCAGGAAGGCCGGTCCCGCGCGCCCGTCCGGCACTTTCAGTTCCGCCTTGTCGGAGCCGCTGCGGAACGGCTTGCCGCTTGCGCGGGTAACGCCGAGCGATTGCCATTGCGACAGCGACTTGGAGCCACCGGGGAACTTGCGGCCAGCCGGCAGGGAGACCTCGTAGCCCCAGGTCTTGCCGCTCTGCCAGCCATTCTTGTGCAAGAGGTTGGCGGCGGTCGCCAGTGCGTCAGGCACGGAATTCCAGATGTCGCGCTTGCCGTTGCCATCCATGTCGACGGCATAGGCCTGATAACTGGTCGGAATGAACTGGGTGTGACCCATCGCGCCGGCCCACGAGCCGGTCAGATGGCTTTCGTCGATATCGCCGCTCTGCAGGATTTTCAGCGCGGCGATCAGCTGCGTGCGCGCGAATTTTGCCCGGCGCTCGTCGGCATAGGCAAGCGTCGCCAGTGAGCGCACGACATTGCGCATGACATCGTCGCGCTTGAGGATTTCGCCGTAGTTCGATTCCATCGACCAGATGGCGAGCAGTATATAGCGGTCGACGCCGTATTTCGCCTCGATGCGGTCGAGCCAGGGCTTCCATTTCCGCGCCATATCGCGGCCGACAGCCACCGACTGCTCATGCACCCGGTTGTCGAAGTAATCCCACACCGGTGCGGTGAATTCGGGCTGGAAGCGCGCCTTCTGCAGCACTTCCGGGTCGATGTCCTTCACATTGCGGAAGGCGCGATCGAAAGTCGTGCCGGAAATGCCGCTTTGCGCGGCGGTGTTGCGGAAACTCGAAACCCAGCGCTGAAAGCCGGCGTCGGCCGAAGCCGGAGTCGCCGAAAACATAAGAGCGAGCGACAGACCGGCGGCTGCCGCGGCGCTTGCAAGGCGAATTGCGGTCTTGCGAACGAGCATATTTTCCTCCTTGTCCATCATCGGAAGCCTCATTCATCGCCGAACGCGGTTATCAATCAGTTTACCATAGCGAAATTCGCACGCCAAAGAGCCCGCGAAAGCGCAAAAGCGGGCGGTCAATTCAATATTTTTCAATTTCGGCGTGAAAATGTCGCAGTCCGTGATTGTCGACAGGCCGTTGGGGTGGATAAGTGTCAATATGAAACAGGTTCGCAAAGCAGTATTCCCGGTCGCCGGTCTCGGCACGCGCTTTCTTCCGGCAACAAAATCCATTCCCAAGGAAATGCTGACGGTCGTCGACAAGCCGGTCATCCAGTATGTGGTGGATGAGGCGCGCGAGGCCGGCATCGAGCATTTCATCTTCGTGACCGGCCGCAACAAGGCTGTCATCGAGGATCACTTCGACGTCCAGTTCGAGCTGTATGACACGCTTGCCCAACGCGGCAAGGACGACCAGCTTGCGCGGCTGCAGCGCCTTCAGCCGGCACCTGGCCAGACAAGCTTCACGCGCCAGCAGGTGCCGCTCGGCCTTGGCCATGCGGTATGGTGCGCGCGCGATCTCGTCGGCAACGAACCCTTCGCGGTGCTTCTGCCGGACATGATCATGCAAACGGACCAGAGCTGCCTCAAGCAGATGGTCGAACTCTACAACGAGACCGGCGGCAATATCGTCGCCGTGCAGGAATGCGACCCGGCCGAGGCGCATAAATATGGCATCGTCGGGCTCGGGAACGAGGTGCGTAACGGATTCGAGATCACCGGCATGGTGGAAAAACCGAAGGCTGGAACGGCGCCGTCCAATCTCTACATCAATGGCCGTTACATCCTGCAGCCCGAGATTTTCGGAATCCTGGAAGGGCAGGAGCGCGGGGCAGGCAACGAAATCCAGCTAACCGATGCGATGCTGAAACTGGAAAAGCAGCAGCCCTTCTACGGCTCGCACTACAAGGGCAGGACCTTCGACTGCGGTTCGCCCGAAGGCTTCATCGAGGCCAATGTGGCGTTTTCGCTGTGGCGGCCCGACATGCACAAAAATATCTCGGCGATGCTGGAAACCATGCTCAAGGAGCTGAAGCCTATCGAGTAGCGGTCGGTTGGCCTATCTCTGGACTTTCAGGCCGACGAATACGCTGTTGGCCTGATAGTCGCGGCCTTCCAGATTGCTCTTCAACTGTTCATGGCGCAGCCGCCCGGTCAGGCCGGCATAGCGGTTCAGCCACCAAGTTGCTCCTGCTTCTGCATTGAATATGACGTCGTGGCCGTCCGAGCCTGAATAGTCGCGGTAGCCGGCGCCGATCGCAGCATTGGCCGTGAGATTGGCGCGGATTTCGCGCTCGACCGACAGCCGCGCGGAATGGAGTACGGAGCCGCTTTCACCGGCCGTCGTTGATCCTTCCACCTCGGTCGAGGCGGCGAGGTTCACCATCGTGCCGCGTTCGGGCGACCAGGCAAGATTGGCGTTGACGGTCGGTCCGCCTATCGCATTCAGGCGATCGTCGTCGAAGCCTTCGCGAATCCAGCCGGCGGAAAATTCACCCGACAGCTTTTCGCCGAGGTCGAGTTCAACACCCGCGCGCGCGCCGAGCCGGTTGGAAGAGCGCTCATATCCGCTCGCATCGACCTTCTCGTCGTAGAAGCGACGGCCGACTTCTGCTTCCAGGAAGGGCGTCAGCGCCGGCGAGATTTCGTAGCCGCCGCGAAGCGTCAGCGTTGCCAGCGTCGAGTCGCGGTCCTTCTGCGAGATGGGGCCGCCGGTGGAAAGCTCCGCGTCGCCATACATGTCGTGCTCGACTCGTCCGGTAATGCCGAAGCGGGCTTTGCCCATATCCTTTTCGAGGCCGAGGCTGCCGGTGAATGTCTGCCGGATCGGCTGGGACAGGGTACCTTCGATCGCGACCGGGGAGGAGCCCGATTCAGGCCGGCGCTGATAACCGGCCTCGACGTGGCCGCGAAGCTCGTCGCCGAGTTCGAGATCAAGCTTGCCGTCGATACCTGCCTGCGTCTCCTTGATTTCTTCGCCTGAAAGTGTCCGCCGCAGGATACCGTAAGCGTCGATCGTCGCCGAGTGGCGGCTCCAGTCGGATACGGCGTTGAGGCGCAGCGTGGTTTCCGAAAGCACGCCGGACGACCCGCCACTGCTCGCACTGGCGTTGGAGGTGGCGGTTATGCCCTGTTCAAGCGAAGGGCGAAGCACGAAGGAACCGGCGCGTATGCCGGTGGCGGCAAAGGGGTTGTCGTCGCGGGGACGGTTCAGGCCTTCGATTGCTTCGGCGCGCTCTGCGCCCTCGTCCAGCTTCAGGACCTGTTCCGAATCGATGGTCGGCGTTCGGACCGTGCCGGTGGTCGTGTCGTCGTCCACTTCCTCGGCCGGTTGTCCGCTGGGGGCCGTTTCGCTGTCCGCCTGCGTGGTGGCAGTGTTGCGGTTGCGCGCATCTTCGGTGCGTTTTCTGGCCGCGGAGGTTGGACGCGTGCTTGCCGGCGGCGGATCGTCGGCAAAAGGGTCGTCGGTGTTTGGCGGTAAGGCGAACAGGCTCGGGTCGGGCGAGGCCGCGGTATCGGTGGTATCCGGGACGGCACCGGTGCTTTCGGGAGCATATTGCGGTGGCGGGTTCTGGTCCGCAGGTGCCTGATTGGCGGCATTCTGGGCCTGAGCCTTGCCGGCCTGGCCTCTGCCCAGCAAGGTGCCGGTGACATCGGTCTCGGCAACCGCTCCGCGCAATCCGCCACTGTCCTGCGCATGAGCCTGGAATGCGCATAAAAGGGTGGCGGCACTTGCCGTAAGAAGCAAGGCCCGCAGCGCCCTCCATTCCGGGCGTCCTTTATTCGCTGGGCGAACCCAAGACATAATCACCTGCTGTGCAGCCCCAAACCGCTATCGCCCGCAGACATCAGCGTTACCGGACCGTAAATGGGGATGGTTAACGGAGGGTTGAGGAAGGCGCTGTCCGCAAGGGGCCGGAGTCGATAATATTGGACAGCGGCACGCCAAAGCGCTAATCGCATCAGCCATGCACGCAGGATCTCTCAAGAAGAAACAGCCCGACAGGCAAGCGTCGATCGCTTCGGCGATGCGAACGGTGAGCACTGAACGGGCAGGCGTCGAGGCACTCACCGAAGCGCTCGAAAATGGCCTGGCGGAACCTTTCGCCGAAGCCGTGGAATTGCTGGCCGGCATCAGTGGCCGGGTTATCGTGACCGGTGTCGGCAAGAGCGGGCATATCGGCTCCAAGATCGCTGCCACGTTGGCCTCGACCGGAACGCCGGCGTTCTTCGTCCACCCTTCAGAAGCCAATCATGGCGATCTCGGCATGATCGCCCGTGATGACGCCATACTTGCCATGTCCTGGTCAGGCGAGACCGCTGAATTGAAGGGCATCGTCGCTTATGCCCGGCGCTTCAGCATTCCCCTGATCGCAGTGACCGCAGGCGAGAATTCAGCCCTTGCGCGTGAATCGACCGTTGTCCTGAACCTGCCACGCGCGCCCGAAGCCTGTCCGCATGGGCTTGCACCGACGACGTCGACGCTGTTGCAACTGGTTATCGGCGATGCGCTTGCAGTAGCGCTTCTCGAGGCGAGGGGCTTCACGGCTGATCATTTCCGTACTTTTCATCCGGGCGGCCAACTTGGCGCCAATCTGATGCATGTCGCCGAGATCATGCACTCAGGTGATGAAATGCCTTCGGTGCCGACCGGCACCAGCATGTCCGAGGCTATTATCGAGCTTTCCAGGAAGCGGTTCGGCTGCGTCTGCGTCGTCGATGGAGAAGGCAAGCTTGCTGGCATCGTCACCGACGGCGACCTCGCCCGCAACCTCCACCGGAATCTTGGCGAACTGGCTGTCGACGAGATCATGAGCCGCAAGCCGAAAACGGTTCAGCCACAGATGCTGGCAAGTGCGGCTATTGCTGTGCTCAACGACAACAACATCAGCGCGCTGGTGGTTGTCGAGGACGAGCGCCCGGTCGGCGTCGTCCATTTCCACGATCTTCTCAGGATCGGCGTCGTTTAGAGCATGATCCGGAAAAGTTGCAGACTTTTCGGACAAGATAATGCTTTAAAACAAAAGCTTAGAGCGAAATTGCAATTCAAGTTAAGAGTCATTTCGCTCTAAGACAGACCCTACGCGCTCAGCCGGCGGCCGATGCGAGCCGGCGGCAGGCGGCCCGAGGAGGGCTCCGCGACATCATTGGCGATTGCCGGGCCTTGCCGGAATATCTGGTTCAACGGCTTGGGGCGGCCGAGGAAAAAGCCCTGTGCCTCGTCGCATTGTTCGATCCGCAGAATGGAGAGCTGGTCGTCGGTTTCCACGCCTTCGGCGAGCACCGGGATATCGAGGCTTTTGCCCAGCGTCAGCACTGCGCGCACGATCGCCTTCGCCTGAGGGCTTTGCTCCACCTCGCTCATGAACGAGCGGTCCAGCTTGATCTTGTCGAACGGGAAGGATCGCAAGGTGTCGAGCGAGGAATAGCCCGTTCCGAAATCGTCGAGCGCGATCGTCACGCCGAGCGCCCTGATCTGGCGCAGGATATGAAGCGTGCGGGTCTTGTCGGCGATGATTGTGGATTCCGTGATCTCCAGTTCCAGCCTGTTCGGCGACAGGCCGGTTTCGAGCAGGATCTCGTGGACAAGCTTCGAAAGGTCGGCGTGGGCGAACTGTACCGGCGAGAGGTTTACCGCGATCTTGTAGGGCGTCTGCCATGAAACGGCCTGTTGGCACGCCGTACGCAGCACCCATTCGCCGATCGCGAGGATAAGGCCGTTTTCCTCGGCGATCGGGATGAATTCCGACGGCGGGACCGAGCCAAGCTCGGGGTGGTTCCAGCGCAGGAGCACCTCGTAGCCGCGAATATCACCCGTCAGGACCGAGGTCTGAACCTGATAGTAAGGTTCGAGCTGGTCGAGTTCGATGGCGCGGCGCAAATCCTGAGCCAGCGCCCGGCGTGCGCGCGAGGCTTCGTCCATCTTCGATTCGTAGAAGCACACCGCCCGCGTGACCTCGGCCTTCGCCCGGTACATTGCAAGATCGGCATTGCTTATCAGCCGGCCCTGGTTGTCGCCGTCTTCAGGATAGATCGCGACCCCGATGCTGGCGCCGGTCGAGGTCTCGAAATCGTCGATGCGGATCGGCCGGAACAAGGTGCTTTCCAGCCGCGAGACGAAATCCAGAAGGTCGTTCTGTTCGCTGAAGCGCTTGACCGCCGCGAACTCGTCACCACCCACGCGGGCTATGAATTCACCGTCCTTCAAAAGCCGGGAAAGCCTGCGAGCGATGGTTTTCAATGCCTGGTCTCCCGCGCTATGGCCGCGAAGATCGTTGATCTCCTTGAAACGGTCGAGGTCGATGCCGAGAACGGCCACCTTGACGGAATCTTCCTGGGCACGTTCGAGCTCGTTTTCGAGATAGCTGCCGAAGCTCACGCGGTTCGGCAGGCCGGTCAGCGAATCGTTATGCGCCAGATGCTGGAGCCGCTGGAACGTTTCGAGGCTGGAGCGCGCGTCGATCAGATAGCTTGCGATGCCCGTGCCGGCGATGATGAAGCCAACGCCTGCAACTGCAATGGCCATCGCCTCAAGCACGTCAGGGTCGGTGCCGGCGGCTCCGGTCAGCATCGGCGTGACCGAGACAGCCGCCATTCCGGTGAAATGCAGGCCGACGACGGCGAGAACAAACAGGCCGAGGGAAAGATGGGCGGAAATCGGGAAAGAACGGCGGACAGCCTGGCCGATCGCCAAGGCCGAGAGGACCGCAGCGATAGCGATCGATGCCACGACATAATCGGCGTTCCATTCGACGATGCCGTCAACGCGGTAAGCCATCATGCCAGTGTAATGCATGGCCGAAACTGCAAGCCCGACGGCTCCGCCGCCAAGTTCCGGCGCGAAGCGCTGCGTCCGAATGAGAGCGATCGTAAAACCGTAGGCGCAGCCGGCAATCGCGATGAGAAGGGAGGCCATGGTCAGCATCGGGTCGAAGGTGACCGGGGCTTCCGCCTGATAGGCGAGCATTGCTATGAAATGTGTGCACCAGACCGAAGAGCCGGCAGCTACGGCCGTGAGAAATATCCAGCCGCTCTTCTGCAAGCCCTGCCGTTCGCCAGCCCGTCGAAACAGTCCAAAGGTGACCCAGCCGCCACTCACGCATATCAATGCCGCCAAAAGGACGAGCCACAGATTATGCTCCGTGGCAATGCACGAAATGACGCTCATGGAGAGGGACCCCCGTCCGACGAATTTCCACGTGACAGTCAGACAACCTGAGGTCTCACTTCACCGCGCGTAAAGTAGCTAGAAGTTGACTACAAATGGTAAAAAAGACCGTGACGGTCATGATTTGCGTGATGACGCAAGGGAAGACGCGAGAAGGTGAGGGCGCCTGGAGCCGGTGTCAGGCGATCTCGACGACCAGTTCGGAGTCTTCCACGGCCGTGACCCGCACGCGTGCGCCGACAGGAAGGTCGGGCCCGGAAACACGCCACATCGTGTCGCCAAGCTGTATGCGGCCACGGCCTTCGGTGATCGGTTCGGTCAGTGTGGCTGTCCGGCCAATCATCTGTTCGCTGCGCCGGTTGAGCAATGGCTGGTCGCTCTGGCTGTTGCGACCGGACATGACCCGATTGCCGAGATAGGCTGAAACCAGCGACAGCAGCAGGAAGACGATGACCTGGGCCTGCCAGACCCAGATGCCGGCATCCCAGATCAGCAGGGAGATCGCGCCGACGATCAGCGCGGCGATGCCGATCCACAACAGGAAGACGCCGGGAACAACGATCTCCAGCGCGAGCAGGGCAAAGCCCAGCACCATCCAGTTCCATGGGCCCAGTTCGGAGAAAATGCGTTCAAGCATGTTCGTTGTCCCGCGCCGGTATCACTTCTGGTCCGGTGCGCGCGTAACCGGCGGCCGCGATGACTGACGCTGGGCGCCAGCCGTGCCTTCGCTTCTGAACACTTCCTGAGCGATGGCGCCAATGCCGCCAAGCGAACCGATCAGCGACGATGCTTCGAATGGCATCAGCACGATCTTGTTGTTGGCGGACGAACCGATCTTGGCCAGCGCCTCGGTGTATTTCTGCGCGACGAAGTAGTTGATGGCCTGCACATCGCCCTTGGCGATGGCTTCCGACACGACCTGTGTGGCGCGCGCCTCGGCCTCGGCGGAGCGTTCACGCGCCTCGGCGTCGCGGAAGGCGGCTTCCTTGCGGCCTTCGGCTTCCAGGATCTGGGACTGCTTCAGGCCTTCAGCGGCGAGAATCTGCGCGCGCTTGTTGCGCTCGGCCATCATCTGGCGGCCCATCGATTCGACGAGATTTGCCGGCGGGTTGATATCCTTGATTTCGACACGCGTGAGCTTGATGCCCCATGGGTGGGCTGCCTCATCGACCACCCGCAGCAGGCGTTCGTTGATCGCGTCGCGGTTCGACAGAAGCTCGTCGAGGTCCATCGAGCCCATGACGGTACGGATGTTCGTCATGGTCAGGTTGAGGATGGCGTTCTGCAGGCCGGACACTTGATAGGCGGCCTGCGGTGCGTTCAGCACCTGATAAAAGGCGATGCCGTCAACGGCGACGATGGCGTTGTCGCGGGTGATGATCTCCTGCGTCGGCACATCCAGAACCTGCTCCATCATGTTCATCTTGGCGCCGATGCGGTCGATGAAGGGGATGATGAGGTTGAGGCCCGGCGAGAGCGTCTTGGTGTAACGGCCGAACCGCTCGACGGTGTAATTATATCCCTGCGGCACCGTCTTGATTCCCGTAAACAGGACGAGAAGAACAAGGATAACCAGGATCGGGATCAGGACGTCGAGACCGGTGAACGGCATGCAGCTCTCCCTCAGATTCGGCGCGCGGCGCGGCAACATCGATGCAGCCGGCCATCACGAAAACACTTAAGGGTGTTTCCTCGCGGTTACAATCGCGTGATGGTTGATTGTTTCGGCAGGCGTCGCGTCAGTTGCCGAAAGCGAAAAGCGATGCGTCGGTATCGCTTGCGCCTTCAAGCGCCGAGACGATGATTTCCGACGCTATCTGCGAGTAGGTTATGCCGTTTCCACCATAGCCCATCACCGCAAATATCCGTGGGTGCTGCGGTATCGTTCCGATATAGGGAAGGCCGGTGCTTGTGGTGCCGAAAGAACCGGCCCAGGTGAATGCCGGCTCCGTGTCCAGTTGCGGGAACAAGACTTTTAGCTTCGCTGCGATCCGCGCCGATTTGACGCCGATCAATTGGTCTCGTGTATCCTCGTCGGAAAACTCCTCGTCTTCGCCACCGCAAATGACGCGGCCATCATTTGTCGCGCGCATGTAAAGATAGGGGTCGGACGCTTCCCAAACGAAGGCCTGATCGCGCCAGAGCGAGTTCTTCTGCGGTTTCGTTGCGATTGCCCAGGTGGAGATGATCTGGTGCCTGGCCGCCGGCACGATATCGGTCAGTTCATAGCCTGTTGCCAGAACGACATGTTTCGCGGTGATCGTCGGACCGTGCGCCGAGGCTGCGACGACGTTTTCGCGGGAGGTCTCCATGCCGGCTATTTCGACGGGCGCGTAATATCGAGCCTTGGCCTCAAGCGCCTTGAGAAAGAGCCCGGCCGCAAGCTTTCTCGGATCGAGCGCGAGATTGTCGCGGCTTATGATGGCACCGTCGCGGTCGATGCCGAACGCATTCTGAAGTGCGGCCTTGGTGAGATAGGTTGAGTGGATGCCGGCAGCGCGGCGGGCTTGAGCTTCCTCGCGGAGCGCTGCCGGGCCAAGCACATTGCCGGCGAGATAAAGCGAAGGTTTTGGCGCGGGGCTGCATTTTATGGCGAGTTCTTCGATGCGTGCGCCAAGGTTGGCGACCGCGAGTTTCGATCGCCGCCATGCCTGCTCGGCCTTTGCCTTGCCGATTTTGGAGGCGAGTGTCGCAAGCGGCTGATCGACCTCGAATTGGACAAGGGCTGTCGTGGCGGATGTTGAACCCTCGAGCGGACCGCGTCGGTCAACGCAGACGACGGAGCGTCCGCTCGCGGCCACGGCCTGTGCAATCATTGCCCCGCTGATGCCCATGCCGACGATCAGGACATCGGTTTTCACATCTCGCATCAGCTTTTGCGTCGGAACCGCGGGCGAGCGGTAGGCGAACCAGACGGGACGGCCGGTTCTCAAGTCAAGCTTGCGGTTCATGGAAGGGTTTTCTCCGGAAGGGGCGGTCGTCAACGCCGCTCCGACCGGGGAGTTCCCGTCGTCACACCCAGCCGGACAATTCGCGCCGCACCATCGCTTCGATCACCGCCATCCCGTCATTGCTGTCGTTGAGGCAGGGGATATGCGCGAAGTTCTTTCCGCCGGCATGGTGGAAGATTTCCGAAGCCTCGACCGCGATTTCCTCCAGCGTCTCGATGCAATCGACGGAAAAGCCGGGATTGACCACGGCGATCGATTTCACGCCTTCGCGCGCCAGCTTCTCGACGGTCTTGTCCGTATAGGGCTGCAGCCATTCCTGCGCGCCGAATCGAGACTGGAAGGTGCTGATGAGCTTCTTCTCGTCCCAGCCCAGACGCTCGCGCAGCAGCCGCGTCGTTTCCAGGCAATGAGCCTGATAGGGGTCGCCGCGATCCGAATAGGGTTTTGGGATGCCGTGATAAGAGGCGAGAATCACCTCCGGCTCGAAGTCCAGCGTCGCAAGATGGCGGGTGATCGAATTCGCCAGCGCATCGATATAGACCGGCTCGTCATAGTAAGCCGGAACGCTGCGGATGGCCGGTTGGTCGCGCATCTTCATCAGCGCGCGAAACAGTTTGTCGTTGGCCGTGGCGGTCGTTGTCGCCGAATATTGCGGATAAAGCGGGAAGGTCAGGATACGCGTGCAGCCTTGCTCGACGAGGCGCTTGGCGACGCTTTCGGTAGAGGGATTGCCGTAGCGCATCGCCCAGTCGACGACCACTGTCGGCAGATCGGCCAGAGCCTCGGAAAGCCTTTCGCTTTGCGCGCGCGTATAGGTTCGCAGGGGCGATTCGTTACGTTCGGTGTTCCAGATCTTCTTGTAGTTCGCGCCCGATTTTTTTGGCCGCGTCGTCAGCACCAGCCCGTAGAGGATCGGATACCAGATAGGCTTCGGCAACTCGATGACGCGCGGGTCGGACAGGAACTCGCGCAGGTAACGCCACATCGGCCCGAACTCGGTGCCGTCGGGCGTGCCGAGGTTGAGAAGCATGACGCCGATCTTCAGCGGCTTGATCGCAGAATCAGGCGCATGGCTCGTTGTGGTGTTCTCAGCTTGTGTGGTCACGTTTTTCTGGTTCATTCGGCGTTTCTCCCGCGCAGGCGGAAACTAGCGGCAGACGCCGGGAATTCAATGCAACGTCTGGCCGCAGGCAATTGGATACCCCCAACGAAAAAGGCCCGCCGGCGAACCGAGCGGGCCTTCCGAAAAGATTGTACCGCGAAATCAGTTCGCAGCGGGGATATTCAGTGTCGCACCGACGGGCAGATGCTTTGGCGTGTATTTCGAGTTGGCCTCGGCAATCCGCTTCCACTTGAAGCCGTCGCCATAGACCTTCTGGGCAATGTCCCAATAGGTGTCGCCGGCGACGATGACATGACTGTCAGGTGATGCCGCCGCGGCAGTGCCGGCTGCAGGCGCAGTGGTTGTGGCAGGTGCAGCCGCGGTGCCTGCTGCCGGCGCCGTCGTCGTGCCGCCGTCGACCTTCGGTGCCTGGTTGGCGATGTCGCCGGAGGCGGCCGGCATGTCGGGCAGCTTCACGTCGCCACTGGCGGCAGGCGCAGCGCCGGTTGCCGGTGCAGTGGTGCCAGCGGCTGGCGCGGTCGTGCCTTCGGCCGGCTTCGTCGTGTCGGCGGGTGCAGTTCCCGCGGGTGCTGCGGCTTGCGCGATTTCGGTGATGCGGCCTTCGAGTTTCGGCGTGTAAGGCTGATGGGCGCCGAGATAGTCCGCAACCACCTGCTCCAGTCCCGGACCGTAGTCATAGGCATTCTTGGCCTTCTCGGCGAATATCTTGTAGCCGTCGCCGCCCTGGCGCACATAGTTGTTGGTGGCGACCGTGTAGTCCTTGTCCGGATTGATCGGCGCCCAGGCGCCGTTCTCCATGACTTCGACCGACTTGATGCGGCCTTCATTGGGGGCGCCCGACCTGTCGAAGGAGTATTTCAGCCCGGCTACCTGCGCGAAGCGCCCAGCGCCGTCGTCGATCTGGCTGACGCCGTTCTCAAGCGCGGCGATGAGATCCTTGCCGGCAATCTGGAAGGTCGCGATCGTGTTCTGGAAGGGCAGCACGTTGAGAACTTCGCCCATCGTGACCTTGCCGCCGTCGATCGAGGCACGCAGGCCGCCACCGTTGGTTATGACGATCTCGACGCCCTGGCCTTTGACGCGATCCAGCACCGCATCCGAGACGAGGTTGCCCATCGCGCATTCCTTGGTGCGGCAGGTTTCGCGGCTTCCGTCGATAGCGGCTGCCGTTTCTCCGACCTCCTTGCCTTTCAACTCCTCGATCGGAGCGCCGAGTTCCTTGATGCGGGCAAGCACTGCCGGATCGGGCGTGATCGATTTGTCGAGGAAGATAGGGTCGCCGTTGGCTTCCTTGATATTGCCGTCATCATCGAACACTACTTTGAACTCGCCAAGATATTTCGAATAGGAAGCCGCCTGCACCACCGCCACCTTGTGGCCGTCCGGATTGTCGACCATCGTCGGGTAGGGGCCTTCGGCCTTGGGGTCGGTGTTGGACAGAAGCGAATGGCTGTGGCCACCGACGACGACGTCGATGCCCGGGATCTTGGCGATGACGTCGCGCTCGCGCTTGTAGCCGATATGGGTGATGGCGATGATCTTGTTGACGCCCTCAGCCTTCAGTTTCTCGACCTCGGCGGTGATCGCCTTGACGTCGTCCTCGATGGCAATGTTCGGGCCGGGCGAAGCCAGATCCGGCGTATCGTTGGTGATGCCGCCGATGAGGCCGATCTTCTGGCCGCCAACCTCGACGACCATCGACGGCTTGAACTTGCCGGCAGCGCCCGACTTGTCGTTCGGCACGACATTGGCGCTGATCACCGGGAACTGAGCCTTGTCGAGAAAAGGCACCAGCGCGCTCTCACCGTCGTCGAATTCATGGTTGCCGAGGGTAACGGCGTCCAGCTTCATCTGGTTGAGGAATTCTTCTTCCGCGGCACCCTTGTAGGTGATGTAGAACAGTGAGCCCTGGAAGCTGTCGCCGGCATTGAGCAGCAGGACGTTCTGGCCGTCCAGCTTCTTGCGTTCCTGGGCGATGGCCGTGATCAGCCGTCCGGCGCCGCCTATGCATTCGCCCTTGGTCTCTTCCTCTGCCGAGCAGGTCGATTCGTATTTGTTGTTGCCTTCGATACGGCTGTGCCAGTCGTTGAAGTGCAGGATGTTCAATGTGTAGTCGGCAAAGGATGCCCCGGTCGAAAGGGCGAGCGCCGATGCGGAGAGCGCTGCGGCAGCGACGAGCTTCTTCATTTGGTGTCTCCCGAGTGATCCTGTCGGAGGCGTTTAACGCCAGTCCTTGACCGTTTTTTAACACGGCTCGCGGGCATGTTCACATTGCGGTTTGGCGGATGCAAGAGGAATCCAGCCATAGTTGGCGGTGTGCCGATTATTTCGCGTAGTCGCGTTCGTCTGCAATTATCTTGCCGTCGTTGGGCAGCGAGCCCGGCATAGCGATCTGCACGTCGCCGCCGAGCTTGGTCACGTCGCGAAGCGAGGCTTCGAGCGCTTTCTTTTCCGCTGTCCGGCCATTTGCCGGCTCGACATGCAGCACCATCGTGTCGCGTTCGCCGTCACGCCCGACGACCAGACGCGCCTTGGCGATCTCGGGATGGCGCCTGACGATGTCTGCGACCTGCTTGGGATCGACGAACATGCCCTTGATCTTGGTGCGCTGGTCGGCGCGGCCCATCCAGCCCTTGATCCGGGCGTTGGTTCGGCCGCATGGCGAAGCACCTGGCAGGATCGCGGAGAGATCGCCAGTGCCAAGGCGAACCAGCGGATAGGCGGCATTGAAGCCGGTCACCACGACCTCGCCGACCTCTCCGTCAGGAACAGGGTCGCCGGTACCGGGGCGCACGATCTCGATGATGACATGCTCGTTGATGATCATGCCGGGGAGGGGTGTTCCATCGCCCGCAGCACTTTCATAGGCGATGACACCGAATTCGGCCGTGGCGTAGCATTGCAGGACGTCTATTCCGCGCTCGCGGTATTCGGTTCGCAGCGACGGAAAGAGCGCGCCGCCGGACACCAATCCTCGGCGGAAGAACGAAAGATCCTTGCCGGCATCGGTTGCTCGATCAAGCATGACTTTCAGGAAATCCGGGGTGCCGCAATAGACGCTCGGTTTGAGGCTCGCTGCTGCCTCGACCTGCATGTCGGTATTGCCGGTTCCTGCCGGGAACACGGTGCAGCCGAGCGCACGGGCACCCTCGTCGAGGATGAAGCCGCCTGGTGTCATATGATAGGCGAAGGCGTTGTGAACGATATCGCCGGGGCGGATGCCGGCGGCGAAGAAGGCGCGCGCGGCAGCGCCTTGATCAGCCTTCAGCCCCTGAGGCTCCCACAATGGGCCGGGCGACTGAAAAACGCGGCTGCCTGCGAGTGCTGAGGGATCGGCAAAGCCGCCGAAGGGCGGGTCGGCCATTTGAAATTCCATCAACTCGGCTTTTCTCAGTACCGGCAGAGTGGCCAGCGCCTGCCTGCTGGTGATGGCCGAAAGGTCGACGCCGTGCAGCCATCGGGCAAGGCCTGGGGCGGCTTTCGTGGCGGTTTCGAGAAAGCGCGGCAGCGCCTCGAACAATGCCTTTTCGCGATCGGCCGGGGCCTGGGTTTCGGCCGTATCGAAAAAAGCAGTCATCGCGTTCTCCCTCCGCGTTGCGGCGGGACTATCGCAAGACTCTGATCCAGCGCGCAAGGTTGAACAGCGATATCAGCGCACCGGCAAGATAGGTGAAGGCTGCGGCGCGCAGGACATGGCGGGCTGCGGGCATATCGCGCTCGTTCAGATATTTGCCACGCCGCAGAATTGGCAGGGCCTTGCCGAAACTCGCATCGAATTCGACCGGCAGCGTGACGAGGTGGACAATGGCGCGTATTGCCAGCATGCCGACGCCAAGCCCGAGACATGCCAGGAAAGCGGCCGGAGTGCGGAGGAGCGCGGCAAGGATAGGTGCGCCGATCAGGATGACTGATGCGATCTTGTCGGTGGTTATCGCCAGAACAGCCAGCCTGTGGCGCAACGCCAGCATCTTCTCGCCGCGACCATCCTGCAAGGCGTGGGAAACTTCGTGTGCTGCAATGGCGACCGCGGAAACGGACCTTCCGTCGTGGTGTGCAGGCAGCAGCCTGACGGCCTTCGCCTCTGAATCATAGTGATCGCCGAGTTCGGTCGTCTCTACCTTGACGTGGCCAAGGTCCAGTTCATCGAGCAGGTGACGGGCAAGCTCACCGCCGGTGCCGGGAAAATCGGGACGATCCTTGCCATGGCGCGCTATGATCGCCCGCACCCAAAGCTGCGGCACGAAAACAATCGCGGCCAGCAGGACTATGCCGATGACCGCGATCAAAGCCCGCCCTCAGAAACGCTGGCTCAGCCGACCGCCGGGCGCCGTGTCAGCACGAACTGCTGGCCGCCGGAGCTGGTGCAATTGAGCTGGTTGGCGGCGACCATCGAGCAGTTGACGTTGCTGGTGGTCTGGCGGATCAGCGAGCGCATGGTGATTTCCACATTGCGGTTATCGGCCATGCGATAGCTGCCTTCAGCCAGCTTGTTGCCCGTGTCGAGCGCGTTGGTCTGGAAGGTGCCACCGGCAAAGCGCGAAACGGCAACGCCATCCGTGCTCATCCATTCGCCTTCGACGCCTTGCGGGGCCGCCGCGAGAGGCCCGCCACCCGGCCCAGAGCTGACGCAGCCAGCCAGAATGGCTGCGGTTGCGGCAATAGCTGCCGCCGAAAACAGTTTGCGCGCAATCGTCATGATAAAATTCCTTCCTCGGTCCGCAATCAAGCAATCACCCGATTTCCGGGCGATTGCAAGGGCTTGAGGATAGCAGAGACTTATGAAAAAGGGTTAACGTACCAGTATGTTACGGAACTGCCACGGGTCCTTGGTGTCGATGTCTTCTGCAAACAGGCCCGGACGGCCCTCTAGAGGCGTCCAGTCGGTATAGTAGCCCTTCACCGGGCCCAGATAAGGCGACTGCACTTCAAGGCAACGTGCGAAATCCATCTCGTCGGCTTCAACGATGCCGGCTTCAGGGTTTTCGAGCGCCCAGACCATGCCGGCCAGCACAGAAGAGCTCACCTGCAGGCCGGTCGCGTTCTGGTAGGGGGCGAGCTTGCGCGCCTGCTCCAGCGTCAGCTGCGAGCCAAACCAATAAGCATTCTTGTCGTGGCCGTAGAGCAGCACGCCGAGCTCGTCCGAGCCGTCGACCAACTCGTTCTCGTCAAGAACATGCTGCACCGGTTGCGCCTTGCCGGCGGCGCCGAACATCTCGTCCAGCGAAAGCAGGGCGTCGTTGCAGGGATGATAGGCGTAGTGGCAGGTCGGGCGATAGGAGACCTTGCCCTTCTTGTCGAGCACGGTGAAGAAATCGCTGATCGAGATCGCCTCGTTATGTGTCACCAGCAGGCCATATTGCGGGCCGGTGGTCGGGCACCAGGTGCGCACGCGGGTGTTGGCACCGGGCTGCTCGAGAAAGATTCCGGCCTTGGAGCCCTTCTTGTGCTTACGGGCGTTTTTCGGGGTCCATTTTTCATTGGTGCCCCAGCCGAGTTCTGCCGGCTGCAGGCCCTCGGAAATGAAGCCTTCCACGGACCAGGTATTCCAGAACGTATTGAACGGCTTGGGAGTCTTTGCCCGCTGGGTATCGCGCTCGGCGATGTGGACGCCCTTGACGCCGGCCTTCTTCATCAGCTTCGCCCAGCCGTCGCGGTCGTCCTGCGCCGGCGTGGCGAATTCGAGGCCAAGATCGGTGGCGAGGTTGACCAGCGCCTGCTTGACGAACCAGGAGACCATGCCCGGATTGGCGCCACAGGTGGAAACGGCGGTGGGGCCGCCCGGATGCTTGCGCTTTTCGGCCAGCAGCGATTCCCGCAGGGCGTAGTTGGTGCGCGAGGCGTTGTCGGCCTTGTCGTCGAAATAGAAGCCGAGCCACGGCTCGATGACCGTGTCGATATAGAGAACGCCGAGTTTGCGGCACAGGCGCATGAGCTCGACAGACGAGGTATCGACGGAGAGATTGATGCAGAAGCCGCGGCCTTCGCCCTCGGTCAAGAGCGGGGTCAGGAGGTCCTTGTAGTTCTCCTTGGTCACAGCTTCGTGCAGGAAGGTGATGCCGCGCTCATCGAGCAGCTTGCGGTCGGTGTCGCGCGGGTCGATGACCGTCATGCGCGACTTGTCGAATTTGAAATGGCGCTCGATGAGAGGGAGCGTTCCGCGGCCGATCGAGCCAAATCCGATCATCACCACTGGGCCTGTGATCTCACCGTAAACGGGCCATTTTTCTTTCGCCATTCTTCAAAACGCTCCTTGTTTCACGCCTCCGGAAGGTATTTCGGACGGTCGCCAGAGTGCCAGATCACAGATCGGCGTCACAATAAAGAAGATTCCGCCAATAGAGTTAGGACGCAACCGCCATCTGGCCCAACATCGCGACCAGCCGATCGCGGTCGGCGCTGAGCCCCTTGTAGTCGAGCTGGGCCTGGTCGAGACCGGCAAGCTGGCCGGCGAAGGAGGCGGCCAGTGTTGCCTTTTCAGGGTGTTTCACCAGCGCCGAAAGCGGGTTCAGGTAGATGCGGATGGTGAAGAGGATATCCTGCGATTTCGGCAGTTTGCGCAGGGTCTGGCGCTCGACGCGGATGAAAGCCTGTGCGGCGATCTCGTCCTCGGAAAACTTCGAAGGCTGCATCGTGGTACGGTCGATGCGCTGCCGTTGCGAGATAGGATGATAGAGCGCGTCGCCGGCCTGCAGCGACCAGTTGAGGCGCTCGACGGCCTGCCCCTGCAGCCTGTCGAACATGCGCTCGATCAGTTCGGCGGGCCGTGTGCCCGACCCGAAGCCGGGCACCGGCTCGTGGATCTGGTGCAGCGGCTTGCCGAATTTTTCCGTCAGCGACCATGATGACGGGAAGCACAGCGACCCGGCGACCAGCCGCCAGCCGTCTTCGCCCTTGCGCATCAGGATGAGGTCTTCGGGGACGAGCAGCGAGGCGGTGCGAAGGGGAGGCGTTTCTGCCGCGTTCAACGCGATGCGTCGTCCGAGCGTCGGAATCTCGATGGTCTCGCCGATACGTCGATAGGTTTCTGGAAAACGATGCGGCAGATAGTCAGACAGAAGGTCGAGCACCTCGCTCTGGGCCTCGCGGGTATCGGCTTCCTCGACGAAGACTTTTTCCGGCAGCGTCTCGTAGAGCCGATCTTTCTCGGCGAGATAGATTTCGAGATCGCCGTCGATCTCGATCCATTCATGCGGGTCGAGCGGCTTCAGGCCGATCGTGAAGGGCTGTGATGAGCCGTCATAGGGCGTGTGAGTGAGCGAAGAGCTGGACGAGGTCATGCTTCCCTAAGTGCTTCGAGCCCTGCGCTGACAGTGGTTGCGACAAATTCGGTCACGTCATAGTCGGCGACATTGGCAATGGCGAAAGGGTCTTCCCGCAAGCGTTTATCGAGAACTTCGCGGGTGCATCGCGCCAGGATAACGCCGCCGGTACGCGGTTTCTTGGCGCCGGATGCGAGGAAGATACCTTCGTCAAAGCAGGCTTTGACCCAGGCCATGTGCGCATCGCGATGCTGGTCGATATCGGTCAGCGGGGCGGTGTAGGTCAGGGAAACGACGAACATTCTGGTCTCCGGATTTGTGGGCAAACAAGATCATGCGAGTTGGGCGCGGATCAAGCCCCGCAGCGAATTGCCGACGAAGAGCGCTTTGGCCTTGTGTAGATCGTCAATTGTCAGAACGGCTTCGATGGCCTTTCCGGTTTCCAGCAATTCGACACGCAGAACGCCTGCCAGCAAGCCGCAATGAAGAGCGGGAGTGCGCAGCAAGCCGTGGCCCACATCGGCAAAGAGCGTGGTGATGGTTCCCTCACAGATTTCGCCGCGCTCGTTGCACAGGATTACTTCATTGGCTGCTTCCGGCGGAAATTCCACCCGCGCTGCCTCGTAGGCTGTGCGTTTGGTCGTCTTGTGGCGCAACAGCATGTCGGTCGAGTCCAGCCTCACATTGGCGATGGCAAGCTTCCAGACGGTGTCGGCCGGGAGCGGAACGAAAGGCTGTGTGGTGACTTTCGCAATGCCGTGTCGGTCGAGCGTCAGGCGAATGCGGAGCGGTGCGCTTCCGCTTGCGCTGTGCGAAAGTTCGCGCGCCACTTCAGCTCGTTCGAACCTGAAGCCGAGATCGCGCGCCGAAGCTTCAAGCCGCGTCAGATGCCGCTCGAGCCGAACGAAACCTTGCGCCGGTTCCCAGCGCAGCGTCTCGATCAGTTCGAATTTGGGCGGGTTCCCGTCGCGAAACGGGCCTTCAGAAGGCATTCCTCATATTCCTCTTCAGCCGTCGAATCGAAGACGATGCCACCACCGACATTGTAGACGGCCTCGCCCTCGGGATAGAGCGAGATGGTGCGGATCGCGACGGAAAAGCGCATAGTGCCGCCGGGTGCGATCCAGCCGATGGCGCCGCAATAGGCATCGCGCGGCGTGCCTTCCAGATCATTCAGGATTTCCATGGCACGGATCTTTGGCGCGCCGGTGATGGAGCCGCAGGGGAAGAGGGCGGCGAATATTCGCGCGATCGATAGATCGGGCAGTAGCTTGGCGCGCACGCGGCTGACCATGGTGTGCAGCGTAGGGTAGGTTTCGATCTTGAAAAGCTCCGGCACGTCAAGCGTGCCGACTTCGCTGATCAGCGAGATGTCGTTGCGCAACAGATCGACGATCATACGGTTTTCCGCCTGGTTCTTCGGATCGTTGCGCAGGAAATGCCGCTGCGCCTCGTCCTCTTCCGGGGTCGCGCCGCGCGGGGCGGTGCCTTTCATGGGGTGCGTATCGATCCAGCCGTCGCCATCGATCTGGAAGAAAAGCTCCGGCGAACGCGACAGGATGATCGGATCACCCAGCGACACCAGCGCACCATATTTCACCGGCTGGCGTTCGGTCAGCGCGTCGAATGCAGCGAGCGGGTCGCCCGACCATGAGGCGTGGATCGGAAAAGTCAGGTTGCCCTGATAGCAGTCGCCCTGCCGCAGATGCTGGTGCAGGCGCGAAAAACGCTTTTCATAGTCCCCGAAAGACCATGTCGCGCGCGCATCGAAGATCGGGCCGTTGGTGACCGGCTGGCGAAAGCCGGGCAGGTCGTTTTCCGACGGGCCGTCGAAGACACCGAGGCAGATCAGCGGCGCGCGCCGCCCGTCCGGCAGGATCGGCCGCAGCTTGGGCTCGAGAAGATAGCCGGCCTCGTAGGAAAAATAGCCGGCAAGCCATTTGCCGGCATCATGCGCCGCCTGCACTTCTTCAAGTGCCGGGAAGAAGCTCTCCGGCGTGTCGGCGACAATAATCTTGTGCGGCCGGTCGAACAGGAGTTCGTGACCGGCTGGATCGTCTCGGAACAGGACGAACGGGGATGCTGGCATCGTTCTTAACCGGTGAATTCCAAATCTGCCCGGCTCAATCGAGCGTTTCCAGCTCGTCGATCAGGTCGCCGATGACGGCAAGGCCGATCTGCCAGAAGGCCGGGTCGGAGGCGTCGAGGCCGAACGGTCTCAGCAGCTCGGAGTGGTGCTTGGTGCCGCCGGCGCGCAGCATGTCGAAATACTTCTCCTGAAATCCCCGTTCGGCATTCTGATAGACGGCATAGAGCGAGTTCACCAGGCAGTCGCCGAAGGCATATGCATAGACGTAGAAGGGCGAATGGATGAAGTGCGGAATATAGGTCCAGAAGGTTTCGTAGCCCTCGCGCAGCCTGATCGCGGGGCCAAGGCTTTCGGCCTGCACCTCCAGCCAGAACTGGCCGAGCTTGTCGGAAGTCAGTTCGCCGTTGCGGCGCTCGGTGTGCACCTTGCGTTCGAACTCGTAGAAGGCGATCTGGCGCACAACCGTGTTGATCATGTCCTCGACCTTCTGGGCGAGCATGGCCTTGCGCTCGCGCCGCTCGGTGGTCTTGTCGAGCAGTGAGCGGAAGGTCAGCATCTCGCCGAAAACCGAGGCCGTCTCGGCAAGCGTCAGCGGCGTCGAGGCCATCAGCGCGCCCTGACCACCGGCCAGAACCTGATGCACGCCGTGGCCGAGCTCGTGCGCCAGCGTCATCACGTCGCGCGGCTTGCCCATGTAGTTGAGCAGTACATAGGGGTGAGCCGACGGCACCGTCGGGTGCGCGAAGGCGCCGGGCGCCTTTCCGGGCCGCACCGGTGCGTCGATCCAGCGGCGGTCGAAGAAGGTGCGCGCGATCTGCGCCATATCCGGCGAGAACCGCTGGTAGGCCGACAGTACCGTGTCTTTCGCTTCGTCCCATCCGATCGTCGCCTGCGGTGTCTCGGGCAGAGGCGCGTTCCGATCCCAGTGGTTCATCACGTCCATGCCGAGCCAGCGTGCCTTCATCGCATAATAGCGGTGTGACAGGCGCGGATAGGCGTCGCGAACGGCGGAAGCCAGCGCATCGACGACGCTGCGCTCGACGCGGTTGGCGAGATGGCGCGAGTCGGCGATGTCCTCGAAGCCACGCCAGCGGTCGGAGATTTCCTTGTCCTTGGCGAGCGTGTTGGTGATCAGCGTGAAGGTGCGCAGGTTTTCCTTGAACGTGGCAGCCAAGGCTTCAGACGCCTTGCGCCGGATGTCGCCATCGACATCCTGAAGCCGGTTCAGGGTCGGCTCCAGCGTCAGCTCTTCGCCATCGATGTCGAAGCGCAGGTCGGTCATCGTCTCGTCGAACAGGCGGTTCCACGCGCCGCGCCCGGTGATCGACTTTTCATGGAAAAGCTGCTCGATCCGATCTTCCAGCTGGAAGGGCTTGTCTTTTCTCAGGTCCAACACCCAGGGCCGGTAATGGCCGAATGCCGGGTCGGCATCGAGTGCTGCAAGAACATGCTCGTCCTCGACGAGGTTCAGTTCCAGCGCGAAAAACAGCAGATGCGCGCTGGCATCCGTCATCTTCTCCTGGATGTCGCCGTAGAGCTTGGCGCGCTGCGGATCGGCGGTGTTTCCAGCATAGATCAGCCCTGCGTAGGAGGCGATGCGGCCGATCAGTTCCTCGATGGCTTCGTAGGTGCGGAGCGCTTCGCCGAGCCGGCCGTTCGCACCTTTCTGGGCTTCGATCGCCAGCGTTCCCTTCCAACGGGTCTCGAAGGCGATTGCGTCTTCCGCCGCCTTTTCGAGGTCACGTTTCAGTTCCGGCGCATCCATGGCCGCATAGAGGTCGGTCAGATCCCATTCGGGAAGATCGCCAAGATCACCGGCTGCGTGGCCGGAGGTCAGTGGAGCGGCGTTCCGCCCCGAAACCATGCGCATAGAATTACCTTCCGATTTCAGACGAGGAGAAGGCCGGACTTTTCTTAAAGCTTTCGTTCACCGGCTTTTTTGAAACCTTATTTAGAACCCTGTGCCAGTCTGATCCAGACAGCAATCAATCTCTAGTGCGATTCTCCGAATAATTCATGGCAGCTTGCGTTCTCATAGTCGACGACGATCCCGTGCAGCGGCGATTGCTGGAATCTGCCGTCACGAAGTTCGGCTATGAAACCATGCTGGCCGACGGGGGCGAGGCGGCGCTCAAGTTTCTTGAAGCCGGTGACATCTCGGTCGTCATCCTCGATCTGGCAATGCCGGGCATCGATGGCATCGGCGTGCTCAAGGCAATGCGCGAGCGCAGCATCAACCTTCCGGTCATCGTCCAGACCGCACAGGGCGGGATCGAGACCGTTGTCACGGCGATGCGCCATGGGGCGTTCGATTTCGTGGTCAAGCCGGCGTCTCCGGAACGGCTGAAGACGGCGATCACCAATGCCTTGAAGATCGAGACGCTGAGCAGCGAGGCGAAGCGCTCGAGCCGCAGCGGCGGCACTCTGACTTTCAAGGACATGATCACCAGAAGCCAGGCGATGGAGCGGGTTATCCGGCTCGGCCAGAAGGCTGCCGCTTCCAGCATCCCTATCCTGATCGAGGGCGAATCGGGCGTCGGCAAGGAACTCGTCGCCCGCGCTATTCAAGGCTCGAGCGCGCGCCGGTCGAAACCGTTCGTCACCGTCAATTGCGGCGCCATCCCCGATAATCTGGTCGAAAGCATTCTCTTCGGCCATGAGAAGGGCTCGTTCACCGGCGCGACGGAGAAGCACACCGGAAAGTTCGTAGAAGCGCACACCGGCACGCTGTTTCTCGACGAGATCGGCGACCTGCCGCTCGACGTGCAGGTCAAGCTGCTGCGCGCAGTGCAGGACGGCGAAGTCGATCCGGTCGGCGGGAGGGCCACCGTGAAGGTCGATATCAGGCTGATTTCGGCGACGCACCGCAATCTTCTGCAGCAGGTCAAGGACGGCAAGTTCCGCGAAGACCTTTTCTACCGGTTGAATGTCTACCCGATCTACGTGCCGCCGCTGCGCGAGCGCCGCGACGATATTCCGCACCTCGTTCGGCATTTCATGGCGAAGGTGCCCCCGTCGGATGGGCGCGGCCGTGTCGTGGACATCTCGTCGCGGGCGCTTTCGATGCTTCAGGCCTATGACTGGCCAGGCAACATCCGCCAATTGGAAAATGCCGTGTTTCGGGCCTCCGTGCTGTGCGAAGGCGACGTTCTGACCGAGGAAGAATTTCCGCAGATCAGGGCGCAGGTCGAAGGGGTCGTCAGGCTTGAGGATGCTGTCTCCGACGAGGCACTCATAGATGATTCCGATCAGGCTTTGGTGCGATCCGACGTTGAACGTATGCACATCGCGCCGCCGGCTATCGCGCCTGAGACGCATTTCGGCATCCTGAAAGCCCTCGACGATCGCGGCAATGTCCGGTCGCTTGCAGAGGTCGAACTGGAGATGATCAAGCTGGCCATCGACCATTATAATGGCCAGATGAGCGAGGTCGCCCGACGGCTTGGCATCGGACGCTCGACCTTGTACAGGAAGCTCAAGGAATATGGTATCGACCCGGAAACCGGTCGGGCCGAGCGCCTGGTGTCCTGACCCAATTCTTAACCAGCGCCACGCAAGGCCCAGACGATAAACCCCCGGTTTACCAAGAACTCCCGCGCTTAAATTTTGCCGGGATAATGCCACGGTGTCACCGCATTTCGACTTCAATAAGCAGTGATTAACCATTAGGATCGATATTCGGACGTAACTTTCCACGTCCGGAAATTCAAATCCGGGGACAAACGGCAGTCTGTAAGGCCTTTTGATTTGATTAGCATCAAGCGATTCACAACCCGGCGATTCTTCAAAACGACCGGCTGGCATGGTTTGCTGGCGGTATTGATGGTCGCCTTCGGTTTCCTCACTCTGGCAGCATCCGCGGCAAGTGCCGAGACACGGACGTTGAAGCTCTACTTCATCCATACCAAGGAGAAGGCAGAGATCACTTTCAAGAGGAACGGTCGCTACGATCAGTCCGGCCTGCAGCAGATAAATCGCTTCCTGCGCGACTGGCGCCGCAACGAACCGACCAAGATGGACCCGCGGCTTCTCGATCTGGTCTGGGAGGCGTACAAGGCCTCGGGTTCGCGTGACTACATCCACGTCGTTTCGGCCTACCGTTCGCCGGCCACCAATTCCATGCTGCGCGGCCGCAGCAAGGGCGTCGCCAACAAGAGCCAGCACATGCTCGGCAAGGCGATGGACTTTTATCTCCCGGATGTTCGCCTGAAGAAACTTCGCGAGATCGGTCTGAAAATGCAGGCCGGCGGTGTCGGCTACTATCCGACCTCGGGCTCGCCTTTCGTTCACTTCGACGTCGGCAATGTGCGCCATTGGCCGCGCATGAGCCGCAAGGAACTGGTCGCGGTCTTCCCGAACGGCAAGACGCTTCACGTGCCGAGCGACGGCAAGCCATTGCCGGGCTTCGAGCAGGCGGTTGCCGCCTATGAAGCCCGCAAGGGCAGGGGCGATCTGGCTATCGCCCTGGCCAGCAACAGCAGCGGCGGCAGCAAGCGTTCCGGTGGGCTTCTCGCGGCCTTCTTCGGTGGCGGCGGTGGAGCCGACGACGATGAAGACAGCAGCCCGGTCGTGGCTTCGGCCGCACCCGCTCCTGCGCCGAAGGCCGCTGTCAGGCAGGCTCCGGCAGCGCAGGCCCCGGCGGCCAAGTCTTCGTTGCCCGGCATCCAGATATTGTCTCCGGACGAGGCTCAGCGCGCCGATATTCCGGCCGCGGACACGCCGAGGCCGCAGGAGCAGACTCCTGAAACCATCATAGCCGCCCTGCCGACGCGCAACGTGCCGCTGCCTGCATTGGCGCCGCGCCCGCAGACCGAGGTCGCTGCGGCAGTTGCCGCTGCTCAGTCGCCGGAACAGGTTCCGTTCGGCATGGCGAGCGCGCCATTGGCTGAGACGCCGGCTGCTCCGGCGCAGGAGGTCGCGCTCAACATTCCATTGCCGACGCGTCGTCCCGACTACACGCCGCCGTCCGAACTTGCGACGCCTGCCCAGCAGGAAGCGATCCTGCTGGCACTGGCCGAGCCCGAAGGCAAGAACCGGACGATGGCCGACGCTTCGCCCGTGCCGCTGCCGGGAAATCGTCCGGAAACGGCCGACCGCGATATGATCGTGGCAGCACTTCCCGAGGCGCGGCCGACGCTGCCCGAGCCTGCCAATGCCGATGCAGCCGCCAACGCCGCCGCGGTGGACGCGGAGCTCAAGGCAAGCCATGCGCGCGTCGCAGCACTCAACAATGCAGCGGCCTTGCGCGAAACCGTCACCGAACGCCCGGCGGCCGCTTCTGCAGCCGCAGCCGTCGATACAGGTGCCAAGACGACACGCAAGGCGGCACGCGCCAGCGCCCAGGATTCGAAGCCTGACCGCAAGCCGGTCGTGGTCGCGGCCCAGCCGCAGGCCGCGCGCTGGGTGTTGCACAACGACTATGTGACGACGGCTTCGGCCGGAACACGCGCACCTTCCTTCGCCTACAACATCGTGCGTACCGCGCCACGTGAAGTCTACACCGCCGGTTTCCAGGCCGAGAACCAGCTGGCCGATGCCAACCGTTTCTCCGGCAAGGCGGTCAAGTTCCTGACGGTGGCGCGCTTCCAGACCCACTGACGGCAACGCCGAACTCCAAAAACAAAGCGCCGGGTCTTGCCCGGCGCTTTTTGTTTGTGGGTTCGGTATCGGCGGCGTCCATCTGCGCGCTGTCAGGTATCGGGCGCGGCGGAGAAGCGCCGTGGCTTGAACTCAGCCCTTGCGCAGGCCGGAGGCTTCACGGGCGAGCGCCTCGATGGCGGTCCAGTTGCCGGCCTTGATGAGATCGTCGGGCGCGACCCAGGAACCGCCGACGCAATTCACATTGGGCAGGGACAGGTAGTCGACAGCGTTCTTTGTCGTCACGCCGCCGGTCGGGCAGAAGTTGATGCCGGCGAAGGGGGAGGCGAGTGCCTTGAGGAAGGATGCGCCGCCCGCCTGCTCGGCCGGGAAGAATTTTAGGAAATCCAGCCCGGCCTCGCGCGCGGCCATGATTTCTCCCGGCGTGATCGCGCCCGGCAGCAGCGGAACCTCGCTGTTGCCGGCTGCTGCCAGAAGCTCGCGTGTCACACCGGGGCTGACGATGAATTTCGAGCCCGCCTTTTCGGCCTGCTCGAACTGCCGGGCATCGAGAATGGTGCCGGAGCCGATGATTGCCTCCTCGACCTCACCTGCTGCCCGGCGGATCGCCTCCAGCGCATCGGGTGTCCTCAGTGTGATCTCGATGGCGCGCAGGCCGCCACGCGCCAGAGCGCGTGCCAGCGGCACGGCATCCGCCACATTGTCGATCTTCAGAACGGGGATGACCGGCTGGCCGTCGAGGAGGGAAAGGAGCTTTTCGGTCTTGCTGGACATCATGCCTTCTCTTGGCGGGCTGAAATTTCAATCGATTTAGCAGACGTCGACCGGCAAGTCCACGTAAGCACTGCCTGTTGTTATCCTCTCCAGAGGAAGTTCGCCAGTTTCCTCCACATTGCGCGCCAGCCGCCAGCCTGTGCCGGTTTGGCAGGGGGCGCCCCGGGAAGGGCGACCGTTGGCGAGTTCCGGGCCGGTGCGTCGCCAGACAACGAGGTCATCGCAGTTTCGGTGCCCGCTTCGCTCGCCTTGTAGCGCTTGTAGGCGGCCGCGATTTTCGTTTGGTAGGCGTGGCGCTTGTAATCCGGCCCATTGTAGCCGCGCGCGAATGCGTCCCAGTCGTGCCGGCGGATCGCCGGAACTAGGCCACTCTTTTCGATATAGCGCTCCATCAGCCTAGTCTGGCCGGCGACGCCAGAGCGCGCTTGCCGGACCAGTGCATCGACATTGGCGAAGCCAAGCCATGCCCAATGGGTGCCCATGACCTGGCCGAGACCCCACGATATGGACTCATACGCCGCCTTGCGGTCAATGGCGGTCGCGCGTTCCAGCAGGTGCCAGCGAGCCTCCTGTGTCTTGGGGTTCGGGACACCACCCGCATTCGGTGATGAAAGCCGCTGCGTCCGCGCTTTGGCGCGATTGTCGGGCGACAGGCGCCGGTCGAAATAGTGCCCCTCGAAGCGGATCATCGGCTCCTTGCGACCTTTCACCAGAGCGTAGGCCTTGCCGGCACTTTCGACCTCGGCAATGGCCAGCAATGCGGCGGGTTCGATCCCGAGGGTTTTTGCGACGGCGGAAATTTCGCGGATGGTTTCCTTGCTGAACATTGCGGCGGCACTCCTTGTTTTGCCCGCCAATTCTCGCCGCGTTTTCGCAGGCGGGGATAAACTTGCGCGTTTTGTGACAAGCCCGCCGGCGTGCCGCTGATACAAGATCATGAAAACATGGGTATTTTTCGCCGGGCTTGAAACAAAAACGCTCAAAAGCTACTGGCGTTGACCATGAATTCATCCACATCCCGCCAAGCCTTCCGCGTTGCCGCGCTCTACCGGTTCTGCCGGTTCGAAGCGTTTGCCGAGCTGCGTGAGCCGCTGGCGGCCTTTTGCTGCGCTCGTGGCATCAAGGGTACGCTGCTGCTTGCGCGCGAGGGCATCAATGGCACGGTGGCCGGAACCGAGGCGGCGATCGGCGAACTCGTCGCCTGGCTCGAAGCCATTCCTGAGCTTGCCGGGCTTGAGCTGAAATACAGCCACGCCGCCGAAATGCCGTTCCACCGCATGAAGGTGCGGCTGAAGCGCGAGATTGTGACGATGGGCGTCGAGGGCATCGACCCGCTGGAAGGGGCAGGGGCGTATGTCGCGCCGCAGGACTGGAACGCGTTGATTTCCGATCCCGGGACCTTGGTCATCGACACGCGCAACGACTACGAGGTTTCGATCGGCACTTTCCAGGGCGCGGTCGACCCGAAGACCAAGAGTTTTCGCGAATTTCCCGATTGGGTGGCGGCGCATCGCGACGAGCTCGAGGGCCGCAAGGTGGCGATGTTCTGCACCGGCGGCATTCGCTGCGAGAAGGCGACCGCCTATGTGAAATCGCTCGGCATCGAGGATGTCTTTCACCTGAAAGGCGGTATCCTGAAGTATCTCGAGGATGTGCCGGCCGAAGACAGCCTCTGGCAGGGCGAGTGCTTCGTCTTCGACGAGCGCGTTTCCGTTTCGCATGGGCTCGAACAGGGCGATATCGGCCTTTGCCGCGCCTGCCGTCATCCGATCACGCCTGAGGAGCGGCTTTCGCCGCAGTTCAGTGACGGCGTGTCCTGCCCGCATTGCTACGAGGTGCGCACCGACGAGGATCGCACCCGCTACGCCGAGCGCCAGCGCCAGGTGGAACTGGCGGAGAAGCGCGGGGAGAAGCATATCGGGGGCTAGCGAGGCGTCGCTTCCTTCTCCCCTTGTGGGAGAAGGTGGATTGGCGCGCAGCGCCAAGACGGATGAGGGGTGTTGGAAGAAACTCCAGCGTCCACACTCCGTCCAACACCCCTCATCCGACCTCCCCTTCGGGTCGGCCACCTTCTCCCACAAGGGGAGAAGGAGAGACGCGCTTCATCATCGCCACGCCCTGCATCGCAGTCTGGCCATTGTCAAAGAGCCGGGAAAGACGGGCGGCTGAAATCTCGCTCATCTTTTGTATTTTTCTGCGATCTCTCGACCGCCCGTCTCGGTATCTGTCCCGAAGTCGGCCGGTCACAACGCCCGCTCCATGTACATTCCATGGACAAGACGCCGCGGGTTCTCCGCATCCTGCGCGATCTACCCTTGATCCTTCCGCCGCAGGCTTTCGCCTGAAGTTTCCAGCCAGGGCATGCGGCCGCAGGACGCCGGCCTGTGTCGGGCCCTCGGAGCCCTGGCTACCACACCAGGGCGGGAGGTCACCGCCACTCCCCCTTGATCCCGGTTCCAGACCCGGTCCCGCAGGAGCGATGAAGGGATTATGGATGAAGGCGGAAAGGGTGGGGATAAATCGGGCGTGAAAAAATGTGTGGGGTGAGCGAAAACAATGGGTTGGCAGAAAATCGGACTGAAATCTTTCCTCCACTTCGCAAGCTTCACCTTCGATGGTTCTGCACCGCAGTGATCTTCACAGATGTTCCGGCATGGATCCCGGGTCTCCGCATGTGCTTCGCTCATGCTCCGCCCGGGATGACGAACTGCATGTTTGGCTCGTGCTGATCGTCAACGCTGGTGCGCGGCAGTCATGTATGCGGGTGCAAGGGTTAGTGTTCGCCGCCTTTCCACTCGATGCGCCAGCATTTTGCGATGTTCACGTTTACGGCCAGCAATAACGTTTGCGATTTGCGGCACCACCGCTTCCTTCGTCATCCCGGGCGGAGCATGAGCGGAGCGAATGCGGAGACCCGGGATCCATGCCGGAACGGCGGAGAGCTTCGGCGGTGCAGAGGTATCATCGTCAGGACCGGGCCGTGCCTGACGATGTTCCGGCCAATAGATCCCGGATAACCTGCGCTTCGCTCCGGTTTCCGGGATGACGAGCTTCGTGGTTGTCACCGCAAACCGTCAAGGTTCCGCCGAGCACAAACCTCACCAAAAACACCGCGCGTCATTGTAATGTCGCCATAGACTGCCTACCTCACCGACACTTGAAACCCGCCCGAAGAGACGGGCATAAACTCCGGAGGCACTGATGTTCGACCCCAAGAAGCTGCTCGATGACCTGCTCGGTTCGAAAGTTCCCGGCACGGGATCGACCGTCAGGGACAAGGCCGCTCAGGCGACGCAGCTTGCCAAGGATAATCCGCTGGCAGCCGGTGCGCTGGCCGCGGTGCTGCTCGGCACCGGCACTGGCCGTGCCGTCACCGGTTCGGCGCTGAAGCTCGGCGGGCTCGCAGCCGTCGCGGGGCTCGCCTACAAGGCCTACCAGAACTACCAGAACGGCAAGCAGCCGGAACAGGCGGGCACTGCCCAGCAAGAGCTGCTGCCGCCGCCGGCCGATACGAGCTTCCACCCATCGCAGGCGCCGCAGGGCGAGGCGGAATTCGCGCTGACGCTGGTGCGCGTGATGATTGCCGCCGCCAAGGCCGACGGCCATGTCGATGAGGAAGAGCGCAAGAAGATCGCCGACAGGCTGGCGCTTTCGGGCATCGGCAGCGAGGCCGAAAGTTTTCTCCTTGCCGAACTCGACACGCCGCTCGACCTCGACCAGCTTGCTGCATCGGCGCATACGGATGCGCAGAAGATCGAGCTTTACACAGCCGCGCGGCTTGCGATCGACCCGGACACCCGCGCCGAGCGCGGCTTCCTCGACATGCTCGCCGGCCGGCTGAAGCTGCCGGACGCGCTGGTCGACCATATCGGGGCGACGGTTTCGGCGGCCAAGACGGAAGCGACCGTCGGAGCGTAAAGACCGCCTGCTAACTCTACCCTGCCGGCCATCTGACGCAGTTTTCTGCGCTTCCGGTGCTCACGTACCTAAATGTACGCTCCGCTCCGGTTCTCGAAAACCACGCCATATGCCTCGGCAGGGCGAGTTATCAAACAGTCTTTTAGCGTTGATTGTAAAAGCAACCAGAAATTGCGGGTTAAGGTTTCGTTAACCGTTCAGGCGCATCATTTTTAACAGTCGGATCGGCTTATCCTCCTCCCAAGCGCGATTCACATCTGAGGGCGGTCGCCAATGACCGCCCTTTTTGTTGGGCGATCGTATCTTTGACTGGCCGTTGGCGGACAGTTCAGTCACAGGAAAGTGAACGTGACGAGGTCAGGAAGTTCTGATCATTAGAAGCCTCCTTCAACGGAGGCTCCCATGCCCGCTTACGCTATCCTTGCCCTCGCGATCATCTGCGAGGTCGTCGCCACGAGTGCGATGAAAGCCGCAGAAGGATTTACCAGACCTGGCCCGTCGGCCCTGGTGATTCTCGGCTATGCCGCGGCATTCTTCTTCCTGTCTCAAGTGCTTGACCGGATACCTCTCGGCATCGCCTACGCGATCTGGGCCGGTGGCGGAATAGCGTTGGTCGGGCTGGTCGCATGGGTCGTCTACGGGCAGCGGCCCGACCTTGCCGGCTTTGCGGGAATGGGCTTGATCATTGCCGGTGTTCTGGTCCTGAACCTGTTCTCCAAAACCAGCGCTCATTAGCTCAATCCTCTTGCGCTTGGCGGAGATATTTTAATCATAAAATTTCATGCTTGAAATGTAGCTTCCGGAGTGCAATCCTGTTGGGCAAGCAGGAGGCGATAGCAGCCTCGCCAGATTAGGGCAGGTCACATGACGCAGGCTGACAATCCCGCCCAAGGCGCCCAGATGGAATTTCGCGGGCGCATGTCCTATGGCGACTATCTTCATCTGGAAAAGGTGCTCGACGCGCAGGAGCCGCTGTCCACGGCGCATGACGAGCTTCTGTTCATCATCCAGCACCAGACATCCGAACTGTGGATGAAGCTTGCCATCCACGAAATCCGCTCGGCGATCGTGGCGATCCGCGAGGATCGCTTGCAGCCGGCCTTCAAGATGCTGACGCGGGTGGCGCGCATCTTCGAGCAGCTGAACAGCGCGTGGGACGTGCTGCGCACGATGACGCCCAGCGAATACACGCAGTTCCGCGATTCGCTCGGCCAGTCCTCCGGGTTCCAGTCCTACCAATATCGGGCGATCGAATTTCTCGCGGGCAACCGCAACAACGCGCTGCTTAAGCCGCATGCGCACCGGCCGGAAGTCCTGGGCAAGCTTGAGGACATTCTCGCGGCACCCAGTCTTTACGACGAAGCGCTGCTCCTGCTGGCGCGACAGGGTTTTGATGTCGGAGCGGATGCAACACGCACCGACTGGCGGGAAACACGGCAGGAAAGCGCTGCGGTGCTGAATGTCTGGGCTGACATCTACCGTGCGCCCGAACAGCACTGGATGCTCTACGAGCTGGCGGAAAAGCTGGTTGATTTCGAGGACTATTTCCGGCGCTGGCGCTTCAATCACGTCACCACGGTGGAGCGCATCATCGGGCTGAAGCGCGGAACCGGCGGAACCTCGGGTGTATCCTACCTGCGCAAGATGCTGGAGGTTGAACTGTTTCCGGAACTCTGGAAAGTTCGCACCGAACTCTGATTACAACAAGAAAATGCCACTCAGGAAAACAATGGGAGATTGGGAATGAAGAAGATACTTGCCGCAAGCATTCTGGCGCTGTCGCTGGCGACATCGGGCATGGCCTATGCCGACCCGCTCAAGATCGGCATGATCACCACGCTTTCGGGCGGCGGTGCCGGTCTGGGCGTCGATGCGCGCGACGGCTTCATGCTGGCGCTCAAGCAGTCTGGCGTGAAGGACATCGAGGTCGTCACCGAGGATGACGCCCAGAAGCCGGAGCTTGCCGTGCAGATTGCCGACAAGATGATCCAGAGCGACAAGGTCGATCTGCTCACCGGCATCATCTGGTCGAACCTTGCCATGGCGGTGGTGCCGAATGCGGTGGCGCAGGGCAAGTTCTATCTTTCGGTCAATGCCGGCCCGTCGGCGCTGGCGGGCGCCAAGTGCGACAAGAACTATTTCAACGTCGCCTACCAGAACGACAATTTCCATGAGGCGATGGGCAACTATGCCAACACCGCCGGCTACAAGAAGGTGTTCATCCTGGCACCGAACTATCCCGCCGGCACGGACTCGCTGAACGGCTTCAAGCGGTTCTACAAGGGCGAACTGGCCGGCGAGGTCTACACCAAGCTCGGCCAGACCGACTATGCCGCCGAGATCGCGCAGATCCGCGATTCCGGTGCCGACTCGGTGTTCTTCTTCCTGCCGGGCGGTATGGGCATCGCCTTCATGAAGCAATATGCGCAGTCGGGCGTCGAAACGCCGGTTATGGGACCGGGCTTCTCCTTCGACCAGGACGTGCTCGGCGCGATCGGCGATGCGGCGGTCGGCGTGAAGAACTCGGCCTCGTGGTCGAAGGACCTCGACAACGCCGCCAACAAGAAGTTCGTCGAAGGTTTTGAGGCCGAATACAAGCGGCTGCCTTCGATCTATGCGGCACAGGCCTATGACACGGCGAACCTGATCATCTCGGCTTCGGCCAAGGCCAGCGTCAAGGATGCGGATGCGTTCCGCGCAGCGCTGAAGGAAGCGAAGTTCGATTCCGTGCGCGGCAAGTTCAAGTTCAACACCAACAACCATCCGATCCAGGACATCTATGTCCGCGAAGTGGTGAAGGAAGGCGATGTGCTGACCAACAAGATCGTCGCCACCAGCTTCACCGACCATGAGGACGCCTACGCCAAAGACTGCAAGATGTGAGCTTCCTTCTCCCCGTTTTACGGGGAGAAGGTGCCCGAAGGCGGATGAGGGGCGGCGGAAGCGCTGACGGATATTGCTCGACACCTGTGCTGCCCCTCACCCTTACCCTCTCCCCGTAAACGGGGAGAGGGGGGACGTCGGCGTTTGCGCCTTCCAATCGAACACTCAACTAACGGAACCTGATCCTTGTCCACCGCGCTCCTGATCGAGCAAATACTGAACGGGCTGCAGTTCGGCGTCATGCTTTTCCTCATGGCGGCGGGGCTGACGCTGATCTTTGGCGTGATGGGCCTGATCAACCTTGCCCACGGCTCGCTCTACATGATCGGCGCCTTTGCCTGTGCTGCGGTGGCGGCTGCAACCGGGTCGTTCTGGCTCGGACTGGTTGCAAGCCTGGCTGCGGCAGCGGCAGCCGGGGCGCTGGTCGAGCTTGTCGTGATCCGACGGCTTTACGACCGCGACCATCTCGACCAGGTGCTTGCCACCTTCGCGCTGATCCTGATCTTTTCGGAAGGCACGCGCTGGCTGTTCGGCTCCTTTCCGCTCTATCTCGACATTCCCTCCGCACTTTCGGGCGCGGTGCAACTGCCGGGTGGAGGGCGCTATCCGCTCTACCGGCTGACCATCATCGGCGTCGGCATCGCTGTTGCCGTCGGGCTTTACCTGCTGATCTCCAAGACGCGGCTCGGCATGCGCATCCGCGCCGGCGAGTCCGACCGCGAGATGATCGCAGCGTTGGGCGTCGATATCCGCACGCTCTACACGGTCGTCTTCGCGTTGGGTGCGGCCCTTGCCGGACTTGCCGGCGCGTTGGTCGGTGCGCTGCAATCGGTGCAGGTCGGCATGGGCGAGCCCGTGCTGATCCTCGCCTTCGTCGTCATCGTCATCGGCGGCATTGGTTCGATCAAGGGCGCGCTGGTGGGCGCGATCCTTGTCGGACTGGTCGATACGCTCGGGCGGTTTCTGCTGCCAAAACTGTTCGCGGCTTTCATGGGGCCGGCGCAGGGCGCGACGGCGGGGGCCGCGATTGCCTCGATGCTGATCTATATCGTCATGGCGCTTATTCTGGCGTTCCGGCCCAAGGGCCTGTTCGCGGCCAATGCGTGACGGGCAAGCCATGAGCCGCGAAACCCTGATCAACATTTTTCTCGCCGCAGCACTTCTGGCGCTGCCTTTCATCGCAATCGCGATGGAGGAGCCGTTCTACATCACGCTCGCGACCCGCATGGCGATCCTCGCTCTCGCGGCAGTGGGGCTGAACATAGCGCTCGGGCTCGGCGGACTGATCTCCTTCGGCCATGCCGCGTTCTTCGGCTACGGCGGCTATGTTGCCGGCATCTTCGCCAGCCATGCCTTCAACATGGAGCCGATGTTTTCGGTGCCATTCGAATTTTCCGGCAGCGACCAGATGCCGGTGATCTGGCTGGCGGCGATGCTGGTCAGTGTTTTCGTGGCCATTCCGATCGGCGCGATCAGCCTCAGAACATCCGGCGTCTATTTCATCATGATCACGCTCGCTTTCGCGCAGATGATCTACTACTTCGCCATCTCCTGGCCGGCCTATGGCGGCGAGGACGGGCTTTCCATCATCACGCGCAACGGCTTTCCCGGCGTCAACACCGCCAATCCGCTGAGCTTCTTCCTGATCTGCTACGGCGTGCTGGCGGCTGCCCTGCTCATGTTCTGGCTGATCCGGAATTCGCGTTTCGGTGCAGCCCTTCAGGCCGGACGGCAGAACGAGCAGCGCCTTGCCGCTGTCGGCATCGTGCCGTTCAGTGTGCGGCTGGTGGCGTTCGCGATCTCGGCGGCGATCACCGGGCTGGCCGGCGCGCTGTTTGCCGATCTCAACCGCTTCGTCAGCCCGTCCATGCTGTCCTGGCACATGTCGGGCGAGTTGATCGTGCTGATTATCCTTGGCGGTACGGCGCGGCTGTTCGGCCCGGTGGCAGGTGCGATTCTGTTCGTGCTGTTCGAGTTCGCGCTCGGCGGCATCACCGAACACTGGCAGTTCTTCCTCGGGCTGATCCTGCTTGGCGTCGTGCTGTTCGCCCGCGGCGGGCTGATCGGCCTCGTCGCCGGAAAGGCGCGTCATGGCTGACACCGTCCTGTCCATTCGCGACCTGAAAAAGACCTTTGGCGCGCTGAAGGCGACCGACGGGGTGAGCATCGATTTGCGCCCCGGCGAAATCCACGCGCTGATCGGGCCGAACGGCGCCGGCAAGACGACGCTGATCCACCAGATTTCCGGCTCGATCAAGCCGGACAGCGGTTCGGTGCATTTCCTCGGTGAGGATGTCAGCCGGCTCGGCGTTGCGGCGCGCGCCCGGCGCGGGCTTGGCCGAAGCTTCCAGATATCGTCGCTGGCCCCCGAATTCTCGGCGCTGCGCAATGTCATGCTGGCAGTGCAATCGCGGCAGGGCTCGAGCTTCCGCTTCCTGCGCCCGGTGATGGGCGACAAGTCGCTGACCGAGCCGGCGATGGCGATGCTGGAGCGCACCGGGCTTGCCGCCCGCGCGCAGGTGCCGGCGGCGGCCCTTTCGCATGGCGAGCGGCGGCAACTGGAGATCGCGATCGCGCTGGCGCTTGGATCGAAGGCGTTCCTGTTCGATGAGCCGATGGCCGGCATGGGGCCGGAAGGCTCGAAGGCGCTGACGGCATTCCTCGACAAATTGCGCCATGAAGCGCCGATCCTTCTGGTCGAGCACGACATGGATGCGGTGTTTGCGCTGGCCGACCGCATTTCGGTGCTCGTCTACGGCCGCATCATCGCCAGCGGCACGGTCGATGAAATCCGCAACGACCCGGAAGTGCGCCGCGCCTATCTCGGGGAAGCGTCATGAGCCTTCTCGAAATATCCGGGCTGGAAAGTTTTTACGGCGCTTCGCAGGCGCTGTTCGGGGTCAATCTCAGGGTTGCCGAGGGTGAGGTCGTGGCGCTGATGGGCCGTAACGGCATGGGTAAGACGACGACGATCGGCTCCGTGCTCGGGCTCGTGCGGCCGCGCAACGGGGCGATCCGGCTGTCGGGGAAAGATGTCGCCGGCATGCAGCCGCATCGCATCGCCCGTCTCGGCGTCGGGCTGGTGCCGGAAGGGCGGCGCTGTTTTCCGAACCTCACCGTGCACGAAAATCTCGTTGCCGCAGCAAGGCCCGGCGTCTGGACGCTGGCCCGCATCAACGAGCTTTTCCCGCGCCTGGAAGAGCGGCGCGACCAGTATGCCAACACGCTTTCGGGCGGCGAGCAGCAGATGCTGGCGGTGAGCCGCGCGCTGATGACCAACCCGAAGCTGCTGATCCTCGACGAAGCTACCGAAGGGCTGGCGCCGGTGATCCGGCAGGATATCTGGGCCGCGATCCGCCGGCTGAAGGCGGAAGGCCAGTCGATCCTGGTAGTCGACAAGACGCTTTCCGAACTGCTGCCGGTGGCCGACCGCTGCTTCGTTCTGGAAAAAGGCCGGACGGTGTTTTCCGGGCGGCCGAATGAACTGACCGCAGATTTGCAGGACCGTTATCTCGGCGTCTGAGCCGCCGACAACAAGAAGCCGATAGCAAGAACAGGACTGGAGACGACCATGACCGAAGCTACCAACCATCAGGTGCTTCACCCGACCAACTGGAAGGCTGCCAAGGGCTATGCCAACGGCATCGTTGCGGAAGGGCGCGTGGTCTATCTCGGCGGACAGATCGGCTGGACGGGCGATCAGGTGTTCGAAGCCAAGGACCTTGCCGGCCAGACGCGGCAAACCCTGCGCAACATCTTGGACATTCTGAAAGAGGGCGGCGGCCGGCCCGAGCATATCGTCAAGATGACCTGGTACATCACCGACAAGGCCGAATATCTCGCCAATCTGCGCGAGATCGGCGTCGCCTATCGCGACGTCATGGGCAAGCACTATCCGGCGATGGCCATGGTGCAGGTGGTGGCGTTGATTGAGGACGAGGCGAAGGTGGAGATCGAGGCGACGGCGGTGCTGCCGGCTAAGCAGGTGTGATGGTCGTCTTGAGGGGTTCTGGTGTCGGTCGCCTGTCTCTGGACCGTTGGCTACTTCGTTTGCGTTCTGGCATGGATTCCCGACACTCTCCGCTCGTTCCTCGCTCACGAGGTCGAGAATGACGAACTTCCTGGGACGCCCTCTGCAAATGGCTGCCGTTGAAGATGAGCGGAGGGCATAAGTGCATTCGTCATTCTCGACCTCGTGAGCGAGCGTCAACAAAGCAGAGAGTGTCGGGAATCCATGCCTGAACGGAGAAGAGCTTCAGCGGTGCAGAATCCCTCCCGAAGGCAAATCTCAGGTCAAAGACTCAGTCAGCCCGCCTTCGTCCGCTCCAGAAAATCCCCGATCCGTTCCAGCGCGCGCAGGATGTTTTCTTCCGAATTGGCGTAGGAAAGGCGGATGTAGCCTTCGCCGAGGACGCCGAAATCCGGTCCGCCGATGAGCGCGACGCCGGCTTCCTCGAGCAGGGCGGAGGCCAGTTTCTTGGCCTTCCAGCCGGTCTTTTCGATGTTGGGGAAGGCGTAGAAGGCGCCCTTGGGGGTGATGCAGGAAACATTCGGCAGGCCGTTCAGCCCCTCGACCACGGTTTTGCGGCGGCGGTCGAAGGCGCGCATCATCTTGTCCACCTCGTCCTGCGGGCCGTCGATGGCCGCGATGCCGGCATACTGGCTCGGGGCGTTGACGCAGGACCAGCAATTGACCGCCAGCTTACGCACCTTGTCGTAGAGATGGTTGCTTGCCGGTGAGTTCGGCCAGATCGACCAGCCCATGCGCCAGCCGGTCATCGCCCAGGTCTTGGACCAGCCATTGAGGATGATCAGCCGGTCGCGGATTTCGGGGAATTGCAGCAGCGAGCAATGCGTCTCGCCGTCATAGGTCATGACGTCGTAAATTTCGTCGGACATGATGGCGACATGCGGGTGCGCTTCCAGCCCCTTGACCAGCTTTTCGATCTCGGCGCGCGGGGTGACGCCGCCGGTCGGGTTGGCGGGAGAGTTGAGGATCAGAAGGCGTGTCTTCGGTGTGATCAGCGACAGCGTCTCCTCGGCCGAAAAGGCAAAGCCGTTGGCCTCGCGCATCGGCACCGGAACGGGTTTTGCGCCGGTAAATTCGATCATCGAGCGGTAGATCGGGAAGCCGGGATCGGGATAGAGGATTTCCGCGCCCGGCTCGCCGAACATCAGGATCGCGGCGAACATGGTGGGCTTGCCGCCGGGCATGATCATGATGTTTTCCGGCGAGACCTCGATGCCGGTGAGCGCCAGCGTGCGCCTGGCGACGGCTTCACGGGTGGCGAGCAGGCCGTTTGCCGGCGTGTAGCCATGGTGGCCGTCGCGCAGCGCCTTGATCGCGGCTTCAACGATGTGCTGCGGCGTGCTGAAATCGGGCTGGCCGATGCCGAGATTGATGATGTCGCGCCCTTCATGGGCAAGCGCTGTCGCGCGGGCCAGAACCGCGAAGGCATTTTCTTCGCCGAGGCGATCGAAGGCCGCAATCGTTTGGAGCATTTTTCCTGTCCGTGTGGTTCTGTCGTCGGGCAGGCGTTTTTGTGAGTGTCGAGGCCAGCAAAGTCAATCGCAGGAGCGAATATGTCCGTCGATCTGAAGAACTGGCAGCCAAGACCGCGTCCGAGCCGAGAGGTTATCGAGGGCCGTTACGTCCGGCTGGAGCCGCTGGACGCGGCAAGGCATGGCGATGGGCTGTTCGAAGCGTCGTCGGTGCCTGACGCCGGCGAGCGGTTTCGCTGGCTGCCGGAGTTTCCGCCGCAAACCCGCACGGACTTCCAGCCCTGGCTGGACAGGGTGCAGGCCAGTGAAGACCCGCTTTTCTTTACCGTCATCGACAAGGCCAGTGGCAAGATCGCCGGGCGCCAGACCTTGATGCGCATCGATGCCGCCAATGGCGTCATCGAGATCGGCAATATCTATTGGGGGCCGATCATCTCGCGCAAGCCGGCGGCGACCGAGGCGCAGTGTCTGTTCATGAAATACGCCTTCGATACGCTCGGCTACCGTCGCTACGAGTGGAAATGCAACAATGCCAACCTTCCGTCGAAGCGGGCGGCCGATCGCTTCGGGTTCCAGTTCGAGGGGATTTTCCGCCAGCATCTGGTGGTAAAGGGCGAAAACCGCGACACGGCGTGGTATTCGGTGATCGACACGGAATGGCCTGCGCTGAAACGCGCCTATGAGGCGTGGCTCGATCCGGCTAATTACGACGCCGAGGGCAAGCAGAAGCGGCGGCTGGAAGATTTCCGCGCCGAGGCCGCATAAGCAGAGGGCGCATTGGATGGTGATGATGGACGGGAAGAACCGTAATGCGGCGATCGCGGCAGCCGTGATCCTGCTGGGCTTCGGCATTGTCGGCTATTTCCTGCCTACGATCATGCTGGCGGTGGGCAACAAGTCGCCGGCAGCGGCAGGCGTGGTGGCGGTACTGTTCGTTGCCGCGTTCTTCCTGGTCTTCTGGTTGCGTGGCCGCAGCCAAGCCAGGAAGCGGGACTGATAATTCACGCATCACTGTGCGGCGTGCAGTTGCGCGCCTTTTGCCAGCGGTATCGTCAGCTCGGCGCGCAGGCCGCCGCCGGTCCTGTTGTGCAGCCGGACGTCGCCACCGAAGCGCCGTGCGATGTTGCGGGCGATCGTCAGGCCGAGGCCGAAGCCGCCGGTCTCGCGGTTGCGTGAGGCCTCGACGCGGGCGAAGGGCCGGAAAATCTTCTCCATCTGGCCTTCCGGAATGCCCGGCCCATCGTCGTCGATGGTGAGCAGGATTTCCGTCTCGTTTTGCGACAGGGCAAGGCGTGCCTTGCCGCCATATTTGACGGCGTTGTCGACGAGGTTCGTCACGCAGCGGCGTAGCGCCACGGTTCGGCCATAGCAGACCAGGCCGCGGGCGTGCCTGCGCGAGCCGTCGAAGACGACCTGCGGATTTCCGTCGGCGACCGAATCGACCAGCGACCAGAAATCGATGCGCTCCGGTTCCTCGCCCTTGGCCTCGTAGGTCGCGAAATCGAGCACCGATGACGAGATCGCCTCGATATCGGCAAGGTTCTGCATCAGCGCGGTGCGCAGCGGCGAATTGCGCAGAAGCTCAAGCCGCAGGCGGATGCGGGTCAGTGGCGTCCTGAGATCGTGGGCGAGTGCTGCAGCAAGCAGTTCGCGGTCCTCGACATATTCGCGCAGCCTTGCCTGCATGGTGTTGACCGCGCGGGCGGCGGATTTGTATTCGCTGCTGCCGCGCTCGGCCAGCGGCGGGCTTTTCAGGTCGTCGCCGATGCGCCGAACGGCACTTTCAAGCGCGCGATAGGGCGCGGTGAGGCGGCGCAGCGACCATATCGAAAGCAACACCACAAGTGCGGCGACGGAGCCGTAAAGCGGCAGGCTGTCCGTGGTCAGGATCGGGCTGAGCGGCGTCGACGGCATGACGAAATTGAGCCACTGGCCGTCCTTGAACTCGATCGAGGCGACCAGCGTATCGGTCTTGTTGAAATCGGCGGAAAGATCGAGCAGTTCCCGTTCGATGCCGCCGAGATTGTCGTCGGGTTCGGTGACCTTGTGCTTGGGATGTTCCTGCGCCTGCGCGCTTTCGCGGCGTACGCGCGCTTCCTCGACGCCGAATTTCGTCAGCCGGCCGACAATGACGTCCTCCAGCTCGGCCATCTCGTCGTCGGCTGGTATCGAAGAGATGATCGCCGGGGTGTCCGAGACCGAGAGGACATAAGGCGTGACGGACAATCCCGCCGCGACGCGTTTTCGCTCCTCCGGCGAGGCTGCATACATCAGCTTGACCAGCGACAGTGCGCGGTCGTTGAGCCGGAACAGGTCGAGAATGTTGTTGGAGGCGACGCGCTCGCGCGAGACTATGGACAGCGTAGAAACCTGGATCGCCAGCAGACCGGCGATGACGATCAGCAGAACCCAGGCGGGCAGGGATCGGGGCAGGAGCCACTTCATTCGGCTGCGACCTCGGGCACGAACTGGTAGCCGCCGCCGCGCACGGTGAGGATCAGCTTGGGCGAGCGCGGATCGTCTTCCATCTTGCGGCGCAGGCGGCTGACGAGAATGTCGACGCTGCGGTCGTAGCTGTAGTCGCCGTTCTGGTTCGACAGTTCGACGAGCTGGTCGCGGCTCAGCACGCGCTGGCCGCTGCGCACGAGCGTCTGCAACAGGTTGAACTCGGCGGTGGTAAGTTCGACGCGAACCTCATCGGGCCGCAGCAGCCGGCGGCGGGCGGAATCCAGCGTCCAACCGGCGAATTTATAGATCTGTGGAACGGGCCTGTGCCCGCCCCCATTGGTGCCGGGGCGGCGCAGCACGGCGCGCGTGCGGGCGAGCAGTTCCCTTGGGTCGAAGGGTTTGGGCACATAGTCGTCGGCGCCCATCTCCAGCCCGACGACGCGGTCGATGGTCTCGGTGACGGCGGTCAGCATGATGATCGGGATTTTCGAATGCGTGCGCAGGTCGCGGCAAATGTCGAGCCCGCTCTTTCCCGGCAGCATGACGTCGAGGATGATCAGGTCGACGGGTGCGCGGCGCAGTTCGGCCTGCATCTCGTCATCGTCGCGGGCAGCCGACACGCGCATGCCGTGCTTCTGGAAGAATTCCTGAAGCAGGTCGCGGATTTCCTTGTCGTCGTCGACGATGAGGATATGGGCGTCGGTTTTCAAAGGCGTTGTTTTCCCAGGCTCAAGCGAGAATGCATCTGCTCCGACCATGGCAGAATAAGGACGGGTTTGGGAGCGGTCGGCAGGCAGAAAAGCGTGCGGAATTCGGCTGTTACAATCCAGAAACAAAACTCTGCAATCGGGAAAAATACCCGCAAAAACGATCCGTCATAACAACCGTGCTGCTCAGGGCGTCTGAGGTGTCGGTTAGGGATCAAAATGCGAAAGCTCGTGGCCAGTTCGATGATCGTTCTGCTCAGCGCGTTTTCGCTTGGCGCTGCCACCGAACAACCAATGGCGAAAAGCCCGGTAACCCGGACCGATCGCTGCAACAGCCTGCAGCAGCAGTTCGCTAACGCAATAACCAACCACGCTGAGGCAAAACGGGCCACCGAAGCGAAAGCTCTTCAGAAAAAAGCGACGAAATTCTGTGCCGGCAAAGAGCAGGCCCAGGGCATTCGCGCCTACGCCACTGCACTGAAGATGCTGGGAGTTTCACCGGTCGATCCCTGACCGACGAAACTCCACCCAGGCCCTTGTGAAAAAAGGAAACGTATCATGACCATCAACAAGACCCTCCTTTCCGCCGTCGGCATGGCCGTTGCTCTCACCTTCTCGGCTCCGGTTCTGACCGCTACGAGCGCCAACGCTGCCGGCGCCACGATGGCCCAGCCTTCGACGACCGCCACCACGCCGCTGGTGAAGAAAGCCACGCTGAAGAAGCCGGTTCATCACAAGAAGGTTTCGCACAAGAAGCATAAGAAGCACGCCAAGAAGGCGGCTCCGAAGACGGAAACCCCAGCCGTCCAGTAATCCCTGTCGGATCTTTCCCCCCAAGATCCGAACGATTCCGCCCTGGCGTGTATTGCGTCCAGGGCGGAATTTTTTTGTGTTTGAGGGTGGGGGGTGTGAAGAATCAGCGGCGTCCCCCTCTCCGTCTCGGCTTCGCCGAGCCACCTCTCCCCCGCTTTGCGGGGGCGAGGAACCCAAGTCCTGAGGGGGCGCGGCCTTGCAGAACCCAGGTTCCTCGCCCCCATGAAATGGGGGAGAGGTGGCTCGGCGAAGCCGAGACGGAGAGGGGGAGAACGGTGAAGAAGCCGAACCGTAAAACCGGCTAAACCGTCAAACTCGCCGTCAACAACAGCAGGCCGAGCACGAACACCAGCCCGGCGCCGCCGATTTCGATGGTGGTGTGGATGCGGTTGCCGAGGCGGCCGTCGCCGGCTGCCGCCACTGCCCAGTTTTTGGCGGTGACCGCCAGCGTGGCGAGTGCTGAAACGGTGATCGCCGTGCCGAGCGCCATGGCGAAGACCGACAGGATGCCGCCGGCCCAGATGCCGTTGAGGAAGGCGAAGGTCAGCACGATCAGCGCGCCCGAGCACGGCCGCAGGCCGACTGCAGTCACCGCCGACCATGCCGTCTTCCAGTCGAAATGGTCGCCCGAAATCATCGCCGGGTCCGGCGCATGGGAATGGCCGCAGCTCTCGCAGACCTGACCGGCTGCATGACTGTGCGCATGGGAATGACCGTGCAACGTCGCGTGACTATGGACATGGGCGTGGCTGTGTGCGTGCGAGTGACCGTGAGCATGATCGTGGTGGTCATGCGCATGTGAGGGATGATCGCAGGCGTGGTCATGATGGTTGTGATCGTGGCCGGCGTGTGCATGCGCGTGGGCATGTGCCGCCGAAAGGCTGTGCGCCGGGTTGGCGCCGAACCAGCCGCGCACCAGCGGGCCGGCCTTGCGCCAGAGCAGCCATGCGCCGAACAGGGTGATCAGCACATAGCTCGAGACTTCGAGGAACCAGGTCGCCTTGGTCATCGATATGGAAGTGCCACGCAGCACGAGGAACAGCAGCGCCATCATGACGATTGCGGTCAGTGCCTGGAGGAAGGCGGAGATGAAGGACAGCATGATGCCGCGCCGGAGCGCGACTTCGTTGGCGAGCATGTAAGATGAAATGACCGCCTTGCCGTGGCCGGGGCCGGCGGCGTGGAAAATGCCGTAGGTGAAGGACAGCCCGACCAGAACCCACATCTGGCCGCCATTGTCGCGCATCGCCTTCATCGCGCCGGTCAGGGAGCGGTAGAATGCCTGCTGCTGCGCGTTGATCCAGTTCATCCAGCCGGCGAACAGTCCGGTCGAGGGGATCATGGCTTCGTTGGTGCCGATGCCGAGCGAGCTTTGCGCGTGGGCGAGGCCGGCGAAATGGGTGAGCACATAGGCAATCGCCAGGGTAGCAAACACCACGCGGATGGTCGTCTTCTTCACGGGGTCTATCCTTTGGCTGTGCAGTTCAGTTCAAGGCGGGTCGCAAAAATCTTGCTCATGTCGGTGCCGGTCGGGTCGTTGAAGAAGGCATCGGTGAGCGTCGACTGGTTCTGGGCGATCGCCGTGTCGGGATCGGGGCGGATGACCTGCTTCGTGCACATGGGCGGCAGGTTCGCCACGGACATGTTGTCATCCTCGGTGAAATCGATCGCCGTGTAGAAGGTCGGGTCATAGACGCCGAAGTCGATCTTGCCCGACAGCTTCAGCGGTTTGTCCGGCTCGGACTCGAACAGCACGATGAGCTGGTCGTTCTCGTAATTGGCCATGAGATGAGCCGGCGGCTTCATCTTCACATCCTTGCCGTTGGCGGTCACGATCTGGAAGTAGCCGTACTCGCCAAGCGAGGTGAAGATGGTGTTGGCGACTTCCTTGAGCTCGCTATCGTCGAGCTTCAGGTCGGAGTTCTTGTCGAACTCCATCAGCACGGTAGACGAAAACAGGTCGTCGAAGCGCCACAGATGCCGCAGCGACTTCACCGTGTGGTCGGGGTTGAGCACGACATCGAGCCGCGCTTCGGCAAAGACATGCGGATGGACGCTGGCCGGAACGGTCGAGACCACAAGGGCCGCTGCAGCCGAAGCCAGAATCGCCGTTCGCATTTTCAGCTTCATAAGCAGTCGCATTCCAGTCTGGGAGTAAGGATAGGGAGAGTTACCAGAAACCCGGCGAAATTGGGACCGTTTTGCGACAGGCAATCAAGCGTGATCGCGCGGTTTGAACCACTGTACGAGGAAATCGACGAAGACGCGGACCTTCGCCGGCAGGTAGCGGCGGTGCGGGTAGACCGCGAAAATGCCGCCGCCCGTGAGGATGCGATCGTCGAGGATAGGCACCAGCCGGCCAGCCTCTATATCAGGCGCGGCGATGAAATCAGGGAGGATCGAAAAGCCGAGGCCGGAAAGGGCGGCAGCGCGGGCGGCGAGCGGGCTGTTGACCTCCATCGGGCCGGTCACGGACACGGTGATGGTTTCGCCATTGTCGCCCAGGAACGGCCAGTTTGAGAGCCAGCGGCCATTGGTGTCGATGATGCAGGGCAGGCGGGCGAGATCCTGTGGCCGGGCCGGTTTGCCGTGCAGTTCGATGAGTTCGGGCGAGCCGCAAAGCCGCACCGAAAACGGCGACAGGCGCCGCGCGATGAGCGACGAGTTTTCCAGCCGCGAGATGCGGATGGCGAGGTCGAAGCCTTCCTCGACCAGATCGACGAAGCGGTCGTCGAGATGGATTTCCAGCACGATCTCGGGATGCGCCTTGGCGAAGTCGATGAGCGACTGACCGATCGGCGCGTCGGCGAAAGTGCGCGGCGCGGACAGTTTTATACGCCCGCGCACGTCGCCGGAGGATTCGCGCACTGCGTCGGCCAGGCTGTCGACCTCGCGGACGATTTCGGAGGCGCGGCGATAATAGGTGTGGCCGGCCTCGGTCAGCGAGAACTGCCGCGTCGTGCGGTTGAGCAGCAGCGCGCCGAGCTCGTCTTCCAGCTCGCGGACATATTTCGAAAGCAACGCCTTGGAGCGGCCGATCTTGCGGGCGGCGGCCGAAAAACCTTCGGCCTCGACCACGTCGATGAAGGCGCGCATGCGGGTTAGCGTGTCCATGGCTTAGCCTTTGTTGTTCGATTCGAGGATGCGCTTGCCCAGCGAAATCAAGTGCAGGTCGCTGTTGGACGGGCCGAGCAGCGACACTCCGAAGGGGGCGCCATGGACCGTGCCGAGCGGCAGCGTGATCTGCGGGAAGCCGGACAGGCCGGAGAGGCAGAGCAGGCGCAAGGCGCGCTCGCGATAGGCGAGGAGGTTTTCGGGCGTATCGGCTTTCAGCGGGGCAGCACCCGGAACGGTCGGCAGGACGAGTATGCCGTCATCGCAGAGCAGGTCGTGCAGTTCGGCGCGAAAGGCGGTGCGGGTGGCGTTTGCATCGACCAGCGCCTGATCATCTATCGTCGTGGCGAAGCGGAAGCGGTCTTCGACGCCCTTGCCAAGACTGCCGGGATGGGCCGAAATCCAGTCGCCGTGATTGGCCCATGCCTCGCGCGCCTGGATTTTGCGGAAGGACCAGTAGAGGTCGTCCGGAGTTTGGGTGAGGGGCTTGGCCGGTTTCGCCTCGCCGAGAGCGGCGGTGACGATAGCGAGCATTCGACGGTATTCGGTTGCTTCGGTGTTGCCGAGGACGAGTTGGTCGAGGGCAGCAAGGCGCAGAAGTTTTGCCTGTGCCTTATGGTGAGACGCGGCGGCGGTTTCGCCACCCCCACCCCGTCCGGCTTCGCCGTCCGACCCTCCCCGCAAGGGGGAGGGTGGCGCGCTGAGCACCAGCTCCGCCACCTTTTCGTATGTCTCTATATCTTTCGCGAACCAGCCGAAGGTGTCGAGCGATGGGGCGAGTGGCATCGTGCCTTCGAGCGAGATGCGACCATGGGAGGTGCGCAGGCCGACCAGTCCGCAGAAGCTCGCCGGTGCGCGGATCGAGCCGCCGGTATCGGAACCCGTGGCGATGTCGGCGAGCCTGCCTGCGACGGCCGCGACAGAGCCGGAAGACGAGCCGCCGGTGACGCGGTCGGGGGCGGCGGAGTTCACCGGTTCGGGAAAATGCGAATTCTGGCCCATCAGCGAAAAGGCGAATTCGTCGGTCTGCGTCTTGCCGAGGAAATGCGCGCCGGCATCGAGAATCAATTGCACGGCCGGCGCTGTTTTCGTGGCCGGTGCGGTCTCCGTGAATTTCTGTGGGTTGCCGCAGCCGGTGCGATAGCCCGCAACGTCGAATATATCCTTCACGGCAAGGCCGAGGCCAGCCAAAGGTCCGGTTTCGCCATTGGAAACAGGCACTTGCGGGACATCAAGGAAGGCGTTGAGAGGATCGCGCATGGCCTGCATTGTTCAATGATTCACAACGATTTGGCCAGCCTTGTTCGACAACTGAAAATTTACAAGCTGCGATACGATTTTTGTTGATTGTGACAGACGCGACTCCTATATCGCGCTTGCCCAAAGTCGCACGTGCCTGTGGGTGTCCGCCGATCCTCGAATGGTGAGGGAAATCGGTAAGGTAACTGGAGCTAACCCCTCCAGTCGGTTTAGCGGCCAACCGCAAAATCGAGGACACCTTGAAGCAACGACGGTGCGGGCCTTTCTGGTGTTCTGCCGGTTGTCCAAAAACCGGGGTTACTGAAGAGGCACACCCTCATTGCCGGCAGTGCGGAACGGGTCTCCCAATCCAAGCCAAGGCAGACAAAGCGAACCGAAGCCGGGCAAGGCTAGGTTCACCGCCGCGTGACGCACGCTCATGGTTCCGGGGTCTCCACCGGCTGGTTCCATGAAAATGTGATCGCGCCTTTGTCCACCGCGGATTCCGTGGCCGATGTCGGCCGCGCCGCAGCTTGATTTCGCGCGCCTGAAAGCCGCGCATTCGCATTGGAGAGACCCATGGCCACGCAGCGCATCCTCGACTTCCTCGCCACCCGACGTCCCGAAGGCCCGTGCCTCGTTCTGGACCTCGATGTCGTGCGCGAAAATTTCCATGCCTTCGAAAAGGCGCTGCCGGATTCCAAGATCTATTACGCCGTGAAGGCAAACCCCGCGCCTGAAATTCTGCGCCTGCTTGCCTCGCTGGGCTCGTCCTTCGACACCGCTTCAGTCGCCGAGGTCGAGATGGCGATGGATGCGGGTGCTCCGGCCGAGCGCATCTCCTTCGGCAACACCATCAAGAAGGAGCGCGACGTTGCGCGCGCCTATGAGCTCGGCATTCGCCTGTTCGCCGTCGATTGCGTCGAAGAGGTCGAGAAGATCGCCCGCGTCGCACCCGGCGCCCGCGTGTTCTGCCGCGTGCTGACCGATGGCGAGGGTGCCGAGTGGCCGCTGTCGCGCAAATTCGGCTGCGTGCCGGCGATGGCCGTCGACGTGCTGCGCCATGCCAAGGCGCTCGGCCTCGACGCCTATGGCGTGTCGTTCCACGTTGGCTCCCAGCAGACCGACCTTGCCGCCTGGGACCGCGCGCTCGCCGATGCCAAGGCCGTGTTCGAGGCGCTGGCGCGCGAAGGCATCACGCTGAAGATGGTCAATATGGGCGGCGGTTTCCCGACCCGTTACCTGAAGGACGTGCCGACCGCACGCGCTTATGGCGAGGCGATCTTCTCGGCGCTGCGCAAGCATTTCGGCAACCGCATCCCGGAGACCATCATCGAGCCGGGCCGCGGCATGGTGGGCAATGCCGGCGTCATCAAGTCGGAAGTCGTGCTGATTTCGAAGAAGGCCGACAACGACAATGTGCGCTGGGTGTTCCTCGACATCGGCAAGTTCGGCGGTCTCGCCGAGACGATGGACGAGGCGATCCGCTACCCGATCGTCACGCCGCGCGATGGCGATGCAGTTGCACCTTGCGTGCTCGCCGGCCCGACCTGCGATTCGGCCGACGTGATGTACGAGAAGGCGCCGTATCCGCTGCCGCTGTCGCTGACCATCGGCGACGAAGTGCTGATCGAAGGCACCGGCGCCTATACGACGACCTACTCGGCGGTCGCCTTCAACGGCTTCGAGCCTCTCCGATCCTACGTGATCTGACGGGCTCGCTTGCCTGTCGCCCAAAAGTGCCTCGCGGTTTTGGGACAACGACAGGCAGGAAGGATGAGCCCCTCAGGTCACCCCGTTCGCCGGCGGATTTTTAGCCGGCGAGGGGTTTGCTCGTGGAACAATCTCCGCTTGTGAAGGATCGCGGATATGGAAGTCTCTGAAATCACCGGCAAAGCGCCGGCATTTATAATCATCGCCGAAACCGTGGCCGACGTGGCGGCGCGCGAAGCGCTGCTCGACCGCGCCATGGGACCGAGGCGCAAGAAGAAGTCTTCGGAAAAGCTGCGGCGTGGCCGGCGGCCATCCGAAGGTCTGGCGTTCGTCGCGCGTGACGCAGAGGGCATGGTCATCGGCACCGTGCGGCTGTGGGACGTGGCCATGGGTGATGCTCACACGCGCGCGCTGCTGCTTGGCCCGCTGGCGGTCGATCCGTCGCTGAAGAGCGGTGGCGTCGGCTCGGCACTGATGCGTCATGCGATTGCCGAGGCAGGACGCCTCGGCCACCGCGCTATCCTGCTGGTAGGTGATGCGCCTTACTATGCGCGGTTCGGCTTCTCGGCTGAGAAGACCGGTTCGCTCGCCATGCCTGGCCCCTATGAGCAGCATCGCTTCCTGGCGCTGGAGCTTGCCGAGGGCGCGTTGGATGGCGTGGCTGGCGTGCTGAAAGCTGCCGGTCGCAAGCAGAGGAAGATCGAGCGATTGTCGCTCGCAGCCTAGGATATGTTGATATTCACGCCATGACGGGCCTGCAAACTCGTCCTGAGCTGAATCTCCACACACCCTAAAACACGGCCATAAACGAAAAAGCCCGGCAGCTTTGCAGCGCCGGGCCTTTTTGTTTGATTGGCCGTTCGGTCAGATGACCTGGCTGAGCGCCATGGCAACCGTCATGTCGCCCTCGACCTTGATCTTGCCGCTCATGAACGCCATCGTCGGGTTCAGTTCGCCGGCAACCAGCGACTCGAGGTCGTCGAGGCTGAGCTTGATGGTGCAGTCGGCAGGCGCGTCGGTGGTCGAGATGCTTGCACCGTCGATGACGATGACGCCGTCGCCGCCGGTATCGAACTTTACCGAGCGGTCGAAGCCGGAGCTTTCCACCTTGGACCGGATTTTTTCAACAACAGCTTCTACGCTCATGGCAATGCTCCCTTGTCTCGTGATGTGGCGCGCGGCGACGCCGTTTCGGATGTGCCTCGGCATCTGCCGCAGCACCGTAAAGTGTCGGAAACCGTATAGCGTCTCGTTGACGTAAACGTCAATGGAGGGAATTGGTTGCCCGTCGCTAAATAGCGCGAGGTGCTAATGCGCGGCTGCCGGGGTGGCCTCGGGCCGCGTAACCTCGCGGCGGCGCAGCGACTTGTCGCGGGTTTCTTCCCGGGAGAGGAAGTCGATCTGCTCGACGATGACCTCACTGATGAGCTTCTCGCCGACGCGCTTGTTGACGCTGTCGCGGATGCCGCCCCGGAAGGTGTCGAGATTGAAGTTCTCGCGCTTGGAGAAATCGATCTGCGGATTGGCGTAGAGGTAGGTGTAGACTTCGTCGATGATCAGCGATTGCGCCGGCACCGACAGCTTTTTCATCTGTGCCGGATCGACGGTGTAGACGAGGCGGGTCAGGAAGTAGCCGTCGATCGTCGCCTTGCTGAACACCGGGACCGAGATGACTTCCGTCCTTAGATAGTCCAGGCCGCCGAGAAGGGCGGGCGTGGCTGCTCCGTCGGACTTGGCGCTCGACGTCTGGAACGAATAGAAGACCGCGCCAATAGTGGCGAGGCAGATCCAGACGGCGGCGACAATGAACTTGATCAACGGGCGGCCCACCCGAATTCGCCTTCGGAACAGGTGCCGTCGGTCTCGGCGCGCTGGATCACATTCTGCATGAGCATTGCGATCTCGCTCACCGCGCCCATATGCGCCTGGATCACGGCGGCGTTGGTCGCCAGCTTGTCGCGCAGCAGCGTGATGCCGTCGCGATGCTCGGCGAGAAGCTCGGGCTCGCCGACGCCCCTGGTAGCGCGGGTGAGTTCGTAGAGGTAGCGGCTCTTGCGGACGTTGGAGGACTTGATGTCGAAGCTGCCGCCGGCACGGATAGCGGCGGTTTCCTCCTCGACGGCTTCCACGATGCGCCCGATGATCGCCGACAGATTGCCCGTCCGCGCGGCCGGTTCGGCCCGCGTGCTGCGGGCCGGCAGATTCTGGACGGTCGGCTTCTGTTCGGTCATGTTCGAATATCCCTAGAGATTAGATTTTTGTCTTTGCCGAAATGGCTGCCTGATCTTCCGACAGGCTTTTTGCCATTTTGCGCTGAAGTTCCTGGACGAGGGCGGTGGAGAGCATGGTCTGCTTGTCGGTCTCGGCCTTTTCAGGCCCGCCCGAGACGGGTCCGACGGCGACCTTGTTCTTGCCGTCGACATAATGATCGCCAAGCACGCGGTCGGCGATGCCGATGCCGCCGCGTTCGGCCATGACATCGGCGATCTTGCCGGCCATCATCGACTTCCACATGTCGCCGGCCATGCCTTTGCCGTAGACGTTTTCGGCATCCTTCGGCAGCATGTTCTGGATGAAGGTCTGCAGCACCATCGCCTCGAAGCGCTTGAAGGAATCGGGCGTCTTGGCCTGTTCGGTGCCGGTCTTGAAGCTGTCGGAAATACCGGTCTCGCCGAGCGAGAACGACGCGACGGCACTGCCACCCACGGCATTTCCACGTTTGGCCAGTTCGGCGCGGGCCGTTTCCAGATTGGAAGGCTCGACCGCGCGGGCAACGTCCAGAACGATGTCGCTGGGTGGGGAAATCGCCAAGAAAAACTGTCCCTTATCCGACTTTTGAGATGCCGATCATGGACGCGCAAGCTTGTGGCAACCTTACTTGTCGTCGGAGGTGGCGTTGCGCTCGATGAGGTCCAGCCGTTCGCGGTCGGCGGTGTGGCGGTCGACCTGGCGGCGCACGTCGCGGTAGGCGCGCTCGACCATGTTGGTGCGGGCGGTGGCGGTTGCGACCTTGTCGGCTTCGTTCCTGGCCAGTTGCACGTTCTCCTCCTGACGGGCCAGCGCCTTGCCAATGCGCTGGTGGTAGATTTCGGGGAACATCGACGACATCGAACCTTCGGAATCGAAGCGCTCGACCAGCTCGGCGGCCTCGTTCTGCGCGGCCACCGCTTCCGACACGAAGCCGGCATGACGGGTTTCATGCAGCGCCTTCAACTGCTCCTGCACCTTCACCAGCTTCCGAAGCCGTTCCTTGCGCGCGCTCAAAGCATCATCTCCCGATGGTGGTGGCGAGGAAACCGTCGGCGAACAGGCTGAGCAGCGTGCCGATGGAGAAATAGAAGATGATGAGCCCGCCTGCGATGACGAAGGGCAGGGAGACGAAATAGACCGGAATCTGCGGTGTCAGCTTGTTGACGAAGCCGATGGTGAGGTTGACCAGGATGGCATAGGCGATGAACGGGCTGCCAAGCCTCAGCACCAGCAAGAAGCTTTCCGACAGCGTGTCGGTGACGTCGACCAGTGCTGCCTGCGGGTTGAAGAAGACGTCGAGCGGCGCGACGCGATAGGAGGTGACCAGCGCTTTGATGATCTCGTGATGGAAGTCGAAGACGAACAACAGCAGCAGCGCCGAAAACGAGATGATTGAATCGAGCGCCGGCCGCGGTTCGTTTTCCTCGATGCCCATGCCGGACATGCCGCCATAGCCGATCAGCATGGCAATACTCGTGCCGATGAAGCTCAGCGCCATCATGTAGAGCCGGGCCATGACGCCGATCAGCGCGCCGATCAGAAGTTCCGACGCGATCATCGGCATCAGGAACTGCGGGCGGCGATCCATGAAGGGGACGATCTGGTCCCAGAGATTGACCAGAAGCGCGCCGGTGGCCGCGACTGCCACGAACAGCCGTATCTGCAGCGGCACGCGCGCGCTGGACAGGCCGGGCATGATCATGAAGCAGCCGCCGACACGGCAGAACGCGATGAATGCCGCAAGCACCACGCTTTCGGCAGTGACCGTCACGATATGGTTCCGAGCACCCGGATTTCGACGCCCTTGGCGATCTCGACATGGGACAGAACGGGCAAGGTGGTGAACAGCCGTTCGATGATCATGCGGACATAGGGGCGGGCATCGGGCGAGGTGACGAGCACGAAGCGTTCGCCGGCTTCGAGATAGCCGCGTATTGCCTTCGATGCGTCCTGGCCGAATTCCTCAAGCTGGCGCGGGTCGATGTCGAACTCGCGCACCTCGCCCTTGGCGTCGCGCTTGAGGCTCTGGTGGAAAGCGAGATCCCAGCGGTTGCCGAGACGTAGAACTTTGAGCACGCCACCCTCGGACAGGTCGCCGCAAATCTGCTGCGCCATGCGGATGCGGACATGCTCGACGATCTGCTCGGTGCGGCGCACATGCGGCGCGATTTCGGCAATCGCTTCGATGATGAGATGCAGGTTGCGGATCGAGACGCGCTCGGCAAGCAGCAGCTTCAGCACCGCCTGCAGGCCCGGATAGGAGATGTGCGAGGTGCAGATCTCGTCGGCGAGCTTGCGGTATTCCTGGTCCTGCCGTTCGAGCAGCGCCTTCATATCCTTGTAGGACAGGAGCTGCGGCAGGTTGTTGCGGATGACTTCGCTGAGATGGGTCAACAGCACCGACATGTTGTCAGCGGAGGTGAACTGCTCGCGCTTCAGATCTTCGGCAAACATTTCCGGTACGGAATAAGCGCGCATGCCGAAGGCCGGCTCGCGCACTTCCTCGCCCGGAATGTCGGGGAGCTCGCGAGTACCGAGAAGCACCATGATCTCGCCGACGCGCATCTGATATTCGGCAACCACCGTGCCATGGACCTTGATCTGGTAGCTCTTGCTCGGGATGGAGAGGTCGTCGGTGAGGCGCACTTCCGGAACGACGAAGCCGTATTGCTGGGCGAATTTCTTGCGCATCTTGCCCATGCGGAAGGCCAGTTCCTGGTGCGAGATGAGGAGCTTGGTGGACAACTGCTTGCCGATGAGGAGTTCGATTTCGGCGGTCTTGAGCGACGCCTTGATCGAGTTCTTTTCCTCTTCGTCCTTGGTCACCTGCGCCTGCTTCTGCACGGCATGGGCTTCGTCAACCCTTTGCTGCTCGCGCTTGGGAATGATGTAGCCGATCGCGCCCATGGCGGCGGCAAGCGCGAAAAAAGGAAACATCGGCAGGCCGGGCATGAGGCCGAGCACGATGAGCAGGACGGCCGCGACAAACAGCGCGCGCGGATGAGCGCCGAGCTGGCCGAAGATTGCCTGGTTGGCCGAACCGCGCGTGCCACCCTTGGAGACGAGAAGGCCGGCGGCCAGCGAGACGATCAGCGCCGGGATCTGGGTGACGAGACCGTCGCCGACCGAAAGCTTGATGAAGACGTCGGAGGCTTCGGCCATGCCCATGTCATGACGGAAGTAGCCGATGGCAATGCCGCCGACGATGTTGATGGCGGTGATGATGAGGCCGGCGATGGCATCGCCGCGGACGAATTTGGAGGCACCGTCCATGGAGCCGAAGAAGGAGCTTTCCTCCTCCAGCTCGCGGCGGCGAAGCTGCGCCGTCTTGTCGTCGATGACACCGGCGGAAAGGTCGGCGTCGATCGACATCTGCTTGCCGGGAATGGCATCGAGGGTAAAGCGCGCGCCGACTTCGGCGATACGGGTCGCACCCTTGGTGATGACGATGAAATTGACGATGACCAGGATCAGGAAGACGATCAGGCCGATGACGAAATCGCCGCTCATGACGAGTTGCGAAAAGCCGCTGATGACATAGCCGGCGGCATGGGTGCCGATGTTGCCTTCCGAAAGGATCATGCGCGTGGTGGCGATGTTGAGCGACAGGCGCAGCATCGTTGCGATCAGAAGAATGGTCGGGAAGGACGAGAAGTCGAGCGGTCGCTGGATCCACAGCGCCACCATCAGGATCAGCACCGAAAGGGCGATGGAGAAGGCCAGTCCGATATCGATGAGGAAGGCCGGAATAGGCAGGAAAAGCACGGCCAGGATGACGACGATGCCGAGCGCGAAAAAGATGTCGCGCGCGCTTTTCGCGGGGCTGCCCGACGGCATTGTTTCTGCGATGGCCATCTTGTCTCCATGCTGCTCCCGACCGGTGCCGAAGTTGGCAATGGCCGATTACAGCATGACCCTAGCGGCCCAAGCTTGCGCGAACATGGGAGGAGGGAACTGCCAGCGGCGCAAGCGCGATCAGCACGTATCCCATCTTGAATGTTGGTATCTTGTTTCTTCCGGCTATTCTGCCGGCACCGGGCAAGCGAGGTCGCCCTCCTGGCAATTCAGATAGGCTTTCAACTGTTTGGTGCGATTCTTAGTCAGTTCAGCCTGACATGCAGCGGCAACCATCGGCGCCGCAGAGCCGCCGTCATCGCCGCTGGATTGGAAAGTGCATTCGGCGTTGCGGAACGCGATCCACGCTCTCTGCGCCGTGACGAGCCGCGCCTTGCCATCGGCATCGTCCGCAATCCGCTTCTGAATTTGCTTGAAGGTCTGGTTCAACGCCTGGTCGGCCTTTTTGAAGTCCGAAGCTGGATCAGCCAGTGCCGCGTTGGCGGCAAACGACAGTATGGAGACGCCAGTAAGCATAAACCGCATGGTTGTATCCCTCAGAGTGAAAGCAACCAAAGGCAAGCACGTCTGGAGGCGGTCGGCAAGCATCGCCATACCGCAAGGTAAGCGAAAGGTTGATGGCTTACGAACGGCGGACAAGGCTAAGAGACCGTTTGGAAACTCTACCCTGCCGGTCATCTGACGCAGTTTTCTGCGCTTCCGGTGCTCACTTACCTTATGTACGATCCGCTCGTCGCCTGTGGCGACCCCGAAAACCACGCCATATGCCTCGGCAGGCGAATTATCAAACGGTCTTCAAGGGGTCTAGAACCCGGTTTCGATGCGCTCGAAGATGACGTTGGTGAAAGATGAAATCTGTGCGCCCATGAACGGGCCGGTGAAGGCAACGACGAGCATGATGGCGATGATCTTGGGGACGAAGGTGAGCGTGATTTCCTGGATCTGCGTCAGCGCCTGAACCAGTGCGATGGCGACGCCGACCAGCATTGCCACGGCTACCGCCGGACCAGCGGCGGTCAGGACCGTCCAGATGGCGAACTGGACGATGTCGAGGGCGTCGGCTTCGTTCACGCTTCGCTCGGCTTGATAACGACGCCGGGACCAACGACGATCTCCTTGCCGCTTTCCAGCACGGCGACGATGCCGTCCGAATAGAGCTTCACCGAGGCGACCTTGCCGGAGAGCGTACCGTCGGCCGAGGTGATGTTGCGCCCGATCAGGGCGTCGGCCTGCGACAGCGTCGAGGATGACAGCAGCGCGTCGAGCTTGCTGTTGATCTGGACCGACTGCTCGACCTGCGAGAACTGCGCGAGCTGGGCGACGTATTGCGTCGAATCCATCGGATTGGTCGGGTCCTGGTTCTTCATCTGCGCGACCAGCAGGCGAAGGAAGGACTGATAGTCGACGGTGGTCTGCGGGGTCTTCTCGGTCGAGGATGTGTTGGTCGTCGACGTGGTGGGTGCGATTACCATGCTCATCAGTATCGTTCTCCTACGGCGATGGGGCGAGGCGCGGATGCTGCCGGAGCTTCCAGGGCAAGGGCTCGCTCTTCGAGACGGTATAGGCCGCGGAGCGCCTTGAGCGCCTCGTAGACGCGGTCTTCGCTGACCATGCGGTCGACCTGCTTGAGGGTGGCGCGTATCTCTTCGTCCTCGAAGCTTGCCAGAAGCAGCGGCAGGGACTGGCGGAACATTTCGCGGGCCTGCGGAGCGCCAGTGGGCTCCATCAGCATGATCTGGATCATGAAATAGAGCTGGCGAAGCGGCGTCGAGGCGTCATCGGGCTGAAGGACGTGGCTCTCAAGCAGGAATTGAACGTCGTTGAGGAGTTCCAGCGAAACCTTGCGGTCGACCTTGATGACGGCGCCGTTGATGTAGATCTTCTCGTTCGGCTTCAACGAGATCTTCAGCGTGCTTTTCATTGAATGCCGTCGCGGATTATCTGCGAAACCTCGATCAGGCCTTCGAAATTGTCGGAGCGGCCCTGACGCACCTCCTCGGCTTCGCGCAGAAGCCACAGCCCGATCGAAATCAGGTTGGCGCGCAGTTCCTTGGGCAGGGCGTTGTCGGGGCTGCCGAGGTCCTCGATGAAAGTGGTCCAGAGCCGATTGGTGAAGTGCAGCGCCTGTACCGCCTCCAGCGAGCCGACACCGACTTTGCTTGCGGTTGCAAGCAGATCGATCGAGCGGTTCAGAAGCTGTTTCTCGCGATCCTTGGCGTCTGCCACGGAGTCGGTCTGAACGTCGGCGTATGAAAATTGATACATTTGATGCCCGCCGGTTAGCTCATGAATTTCAGGAAGCTGAGTTGCTGAATGCGTGCCGTGATCGCTAAAGACGTATCATAATGCGAAATAAGGTCGGAGACCCTGGTGCTTGCCTCGAGAGGGTCAACGCCTTCGGTCGCCAGGATATGCTTTTCGATCAGTCCGGCCTGCGTGTTCAGACGGTCGGTGGCATCGGTGACACGCTTCTCGGCGATGCCCATCTTGGACTGCAGATCAACGATATCGCCGATGCTGTCGGACACCAATACCCAGGCGCGGTCGACCAGCGCCTTGCGGGCGTCGGCCGGAAGCTCGCCTGACAGAAGTTCGGTGATCATCGTCGTGGCCATGGCCAGCTTGCGAAAGCCGTCATTGTTGGCGCTCGCCGATGTCTCGGTCGTCTCATTCAGCGAAATGCGGCTGCCGATGCTCTGGTCAGAGGCATTCGACCAGTTGTCCCAGCCTGCGCCCGTGAATTGCGGCTCGACATAGGTGTTTATGAAAGAGTCCATGTCGGCGGCGGTCGGAAACGGGTCGGCAGGGTTGGCCCCGGTATCGGCCAGATACTGCGCGTAAGCCGCGTCATAGGCGGCCTTGGCGGGCGATCCAGGTGCGGTGTAATCGTTGATCGGCTTCGCGTCGGTGTTTACGCCGGCGAATATGTACTCGCCGTTCAAACCGCTGTTCAGGACCGAGGTCATGGTTTTCAAGGTGTCCACGGCGGTAGCCTTGGTGATGCTCGCGGTGGAGTCGCCCGACGTTGCGGTGTGCAGGATCGACAGCAAGGACTGCGCGGCCTTCGAGACCTGGTCGAGTGCATTCTGGGTCGCAGTCAGGCGCGCGGTGGCCAGGGCATTGGAGGCGGTGATGCCTTTCATGCGCTCGAGTTCCCGGTTGAAGGTAACCGATTGGGACGTGCTTGCACCGAGCGCCAGGCCCTTGTCGGCAACGAAACCGGTTGCCTGCTCCTTCTGCGCGGTTATGAGCGCGGCCTGCGTCTTCATCATGGAATAACGCATGGCCTGGTTGATGGATGACGAGGAGACAAAACTGGCTTTCATCGTATTACCTCACTGCCGCCAGCAAGGTTGCCAGCATTTCGTCGACCGCCTTGATCAGGCGGGCAGACGCCGAATAGGAATTCTCAAGTTCGAGCAGCATCGATAGTTCCATGTCGACATTGACGCCTGTCTCGTTTGAAAGCGCCTCTGCCGTGCGGACGGCCAGCGCCTCCTTGGACTCAGCCGCCGTTGAAGCATCCTTGCGCACCCCCTGGAACCAGCCGATGGAGTTCGCCGAGTAAGTGGCCAGGCTTACCGTGCCACCGATGCCTGTGGCGGCATCGAAGGCCATTGGCTCGTCCATGCGGTCGCCATACTTGATCAGAAGGTCGGTATAGGATGCGCCGCCTTCGGTGTTGTGGACGTAGCCGGCACCGTTGGCGCCGCCGTCACGCAGATATTCCGGATTGCTGACGAAAGCCGCATTGAGCGAGATCTGCCCCGCGAGCCCATTGACCAGCGTGCCGTCCGCCGGCATGGCGGGCGCGCCGGGCCAGGTGAACAGGCCGGGTGCATCGGCAAGAACCCCGTTCGGGTCGGTCTCGGCGAAGGCGCTGATCAGGCCGCGCGCGACTTCGTCCAACTGGCTCTGCATGGTGGTGGCGACACTGTCGCGCAACTGCAGAAGCCCGGCGATCTTGCCGCCGGCGGTGGTGTTGCCGCCCGATCCCATGGTAACGGGCACGCCGTCGATGTAGACCTTGTTGCCGGCGGTGCCTGAAGGGTAGGCGGCTTCTGGCTGGAAGGTGATGCTGCGCGGCACGGTCTCGAACAGCGTCGTGCCGTCGGCGGTCATGACGACCATGTCGTTGTTGCTGCGCGTGAAGGTGGAGACCGGAACATATTCCGAAATCTGCTTCAAAAGCGCGTCACGCCTGTCGAGCGCGTCATTCACGTCGCGACCGGAGGCCGTTCCGGAGACGATCTCCTTGTTGGCGTCCTGGAATTGGGAAAGCAGGTTGTTCAGTTCGTTGACTGCAGTGGAAATCTGCTGGTCGGTCTCGACGCGAAAGGTCTGGATTGCGGCTGCGCCGTCATTGAGGCTGCGCACCACATTGCGTGCGGCATTGATGGCGTTGTCGGCGAGCGTGCGGTTGGTCGGAGTAGCCGAGTAGGTCTGCAGCGCCTTCTGCAATTCGGTGATGGAGGTTGCAGGCGAAAGCGCGTTGTCGACGCCATCTACGGCGAGGCTGAGCCTGTCCATGCCGGTGTAAAGCGTCGTCTGGCCGCTCCAGGAGGAGACGGCCGACAGGTTCTGGCGGAAAAGCTGCTCGTTGGTGGCGCGCTGGATAACGACGACGCGAGCGCCTGGAGCGGTGCTGGAAAGCACGGCGGTCCGGCGCGCATAGTCCGCGTTCTTCTCTTCCGCAACGTTGCGCGAGACCACGCTGGTCTGGCGGCTCGTATTGAGAAGGGAATTCTGGGCGATACTGAGTGCGCTGGATAACGACATGCTTTATTCCTGTTCGGCTCGTCCGGCCGGACTACCTCTTGAGGTTGACGAGGATGTCCATGAGATCGGCGCCAGTCTGAAACACTTTCGAATTGGCGGTGTAGCTGCGCTGGGATTCGATCATATCCGTCAGCTCCTGGGCGATGTCGACATTCGACCCTTCCAGAGCGCCGGACACGACCTTGCCCCTGCCGCTCTCGTTGGCGAAGCCCATCTGGACGACACCTGAGTCGGCGGTTGGCGAAAACACGTTGCCGGGCAGAACCTGCATCATATCGGGGCTCTGCACGGTGGCGATCGGAACGCGGAAGATCGGCTTCAGCGCGCCGTTTTCGTATTTGGCGTAGACGGTTCCGTCGTCGGAAATCTGTACGCCTTCGATGCTGGCGGGCGGGGCGCCGTCGGCTTCAGCAGAGACGACGGTGTAGCTTTTGTCGAGCTGCGTCATCTTGGACAGGTCGATCTTGATCTCCTGCGACGGCGGGCCGGGGATCGTCACGGTCACGTCGAGCGGAGTCGTCGTCAGCTTGCCGTTCGCAGGATCGAACTCGAGGGTCTGGGTGCCGACCAGCTCGTCGCCGGTATAGGGGAATGAGGTGTCAGCTGCTGCGTCCGACTGCTTGTATATGGCGACTTCCCAGGTGTTGTCGGCGGTCTTGGTGTAATAGACGTCGAGCAGGACTTCGCTGCCGAGACTGTTGTAGGTGACCAGCGACGATTTGGCCGAATATGTCGCGGTGGTGGCATTCGCCGACGGCAGGTCGGCCGGGTCGACGATCTCGGCATCCAACGGGAGGTTGGCGGTGAAAATGCCGGTTGTCGATGGGATTGCGACCAGATCCGTCTGGTTGATGGTCACGGGAACCAGTCCGCCAAGGCCGTTGGCGACGGCGCTGGGGATGCCGTTCTCGTAGCTGTAGCCCATGAGCTGGAAGCCGGCGGCGTTAACAAGCTGTCCTTGCGCGTTCGGCACGAACGAGCCGGCGCGGGTCAGTACCGGCGATCCGCCTGCGCCCTGCACGACGAAGAAGCCGTTGCCGTTGATGGCGAGATCGCTGCCGGAGGTGGTGTATTTCAGATCGCCCTGCTGGCTGATCGAATTGCGCACCGTCGTCGTCACGCCGCCCGACGTATAGTTGCCGGTGGTGGAAGGGATGATCAGCGAGGAGAATTCCGTGCTCGCGCGCTTGTAGCCGGTGGTGCTGGAATTGGCGATGTTGTCTGCGACGGTGGAAAGGCGGTTTGCCTGGGCATTCATGCCCGACACGCCCGTGCGCATCATTCCATACAAGCTCATCGAAAAGTCTCCTGATTATCCGGACCCTGGGTCAGGAGAAGGCTATACGGTTTGACTTGCGCGAGGCTGGTGCGGCGCAGCCGCGAGGAGAATTCGAGCACAGGGCAGGGCGCACGCGCAGCATCCGCGTTGAGCAGCGGGCCGGCGCCGAAAGGCGCGGCTATCCTGTGCGGAAAACCTCTCATCCCACGATCAGCCGGTAGCCGAGGAAGCGCTTGGAATCGACCGGGTCGAAGCCGAGCTTCTCGCGCAGCTTTTTGCGCAGCTTGCTGATGTGGCTCTCGACGACGTTCTCTTCGACCTCTTCGTCGAAGATGCCGTAGATGGCGTTGAAGACCTGAGTCTTGGTGACGCGGCGGCCGCTGTTCGACGCCAGATATTCGAGGATGCGGCGTTCGCGCCGCGGCAGCGGCAGCGGCTCGCCGGCGATCTCCGGGTCGCGGCCATCGGTGAAGATGCGCATCGGGCCGACCTGGGTGAAGCTTGCTTCTTCCTGGGCACGGCGTCGAATGGCGGTGATGCGGGCCAGGATCTCGCGGATATGGACGGGCTTGCGAATGACGTCATCGACGCCGGACTCGAAAAGCTTGAGCGTGTTTTCCAGGGAATGCTGCTCGCTGAGCGCGATAACCGGAGCGCCGGAGCGGTCGCGTATCTTTCGCGGCAGCACCACATCGCCGCCACAATCGCCGATCAGGAAAGCGCGGACTGATTTGAGATCGGCTTCAGCGACGCTTTCGACCCACTCGCCGAATTCGCTCGACCGGAAGCCGGCGCTTGCGACGCCTTCCCTGTCGAAAAGTGAATGATATCCCTCTGTAACGAGCTGTCGCTCGTCTACGATTACAATCATCGACCCGCCCCCGAATCAGCAAGAATGCCCTGACGGGGAAGTCGTACGCGTTGCCGCGAATCATGAAAAACCGTTAAATCTTGTAGCTAGTTTCTTGGGAGTCGAGAATCGGAATGGTTGCATCCCCCGGTGGTGCTCGCGCCATTTGATTGTGGCGCGGGTAATGCACACGCCTGACGTCCAGTAGGCATGGCCGCCATCAAATTCCGTTCCAACAGCAGTGCAACTATGGGGCGCAGAAAGAGCGCGCGTTGCCGGTCCATTTGCCAAAGCCGGTGGCGACCATGTTGGCGATGACGCGGCAGACATAACGCTTCTGCGCTGGGTCGTTGTTGGGGCCGGCATGATAGCGCGCAACCGCCATCGACCAGGTCATGTGCCGGGCATGAAGCTGCGCCAGGAAGCGCGCCGCATAGTCCACGTTTCGGCTGGGATCGAGCATCTCTGCGACGCTGCGGAAATGCTCGCCGTGATAGTGGTGGTTAATCTGCATGCATCCCAGATCGATCAATTTCGCTCCGCTTCGCCGCGCCGTCTCGAAGGCTGCGATTGCCTGTGCAGACGATGACGGAAAAACCGCTTTTCCTTCTATATTCAATGCATTGGGTTGAAGGCTGCCTTTCCTGCCAGTCTCCGTCAAGCCGACCGCATAGAGGATTCCAACCGGTACACCGTAGCGGTCGGCAGCGCGCAGGATTTCAGGTTCGCACGGATTGCCAGCTGCCAGAGCCGCCGTTGCGGCGCTAGATATAAATATCGCTGCCAGAGCGGTTCGAAGAAGTCGATGCGCCATCACTAGTCCCATATGCGCCATCGTTGCCGTCCCTTGCCGATCGCTGTCCGCCGGATGTCTCGCCATTGCCGCCGGAACTGGCAGAGCCGAACGACTGCTGGTCACGCGGTGCAAAGCCCGAAGCCATTGCGCTGCTGTCGGTTCGCGTCACGGATTGCGATGCGACCTGCGGTTGCTGGATGGTCACCCGATCGATGTCGAGACCCATCGCACGCAGCGATTTCACGATGGTCTCGCTGTCGGCGCTGAGGCGGCGGTAAGCGTCACCGTTCTCAACCTGAATCTCAACCGTCAGTTGCTCTCCGGAGAAACGCATGCTGGCCGTGACGACACCGAGTTCAGCGGGGTTCAGCTGAATTTTCAGGGTGTGTGCCGAAGACAAATTGGGTTGTGCGGCAAGAGGCCGGAAGGAAGGTGCCGCCGCCTCGCGCCAACCGGTGTCGGCAGCGAGCTGATTGGCAAGCGCCGAGGCGGTCGAAACTGGTGATTGGGCGATCGGCGCGGGTATGTTCTGCTGATTCACCACGGTCACCCGCTCGGCCTTGCCGTCCGAGCGCCGGCCTGACGTATCCGCCTGCTGGCGACCGCGACTGCCGGCCTCTAGGCTTTGACGAAAGTCGTCGCCGACAGACGGGATCGCCGCGTCGGCGCCGTCTGCTGGTGCGTCTCCGACGGTCGTCGCTTGAGACAGCGAGACGGTGAGGGCCGCTGCCGCCGACTTGGCGGTGTTTTTCACATCAGTGCGAGCAACGGAAAGGGTGGCCATTTCGCCGGAAACCTGTCCAGGCAACCGGAAATTGGCGGCAGTCGACTGTTCCTTGCCCTCGGCGCTACGCGCTGCGCGTGCTGCCTCGGCCAGCGATGCCGCATCGCCTTCGAGCGGGAGTTTCGCGGCCGTTGCTTCGCGCGCCGATGACATCCCAGTGGTGTCCGATTTTTCAGAACCGGCCTTGGCGTTTCCAGCCTGCTCGCCTCGCGTTTCCAGCCTGCTCGCCATCATGATCGCCGACAATGGGTCGCCGACGGCTTTTGCCGAGCGAGTATCCGTGGCGCCGTCTGGGTCGGTCCCGGCGGAATCCTCTTCCGGCAAGGTTTCGCCCGAGGCGTCGGCCTCATCAGTGGTGGCCTTCAGGGCGACGTCGATGACCTTGTCGAATTGAGCACCAGGGCGAAGCCAGCGTGGCTGTCCCTGCTCGGACGATGCGGCCGGGGTCTTTGGCTGCGCTAGCTTTTCGGGTTTCTGCAGGCCGATCCCGGCGCTGGACGTCATCTCGCCACCTTTGCCTTTCGTGCCGGGAAGGCCGACAACGGCGCCGAATGTGCTGCCGCTATCCTGACCTTTGGCGCCCGACTTTCCCGATTTGCCCGACACCGCCGGAACCGAGACAGTTGCCGCTGGAGCCTGATTGATGCCGATCGTCATTGCGCGTCTCCCAGCATCTTGTCGATTTCTTCCAGTTTCTTACGGTTCGCGACCAGCTTTTCATCGCCGGGATCGGCCGGCGTTTGCACGACAGGCTGGGCTGGTGTGCTCTCCGCTAGGGCTACCGGTGCCGAGGCCTCCACAATGTCCTGGGGCTGTTGTTCTTCGACGGCATCCAACGGCAGCGGGTCGGCTTCGATCACCAAAGGGTCGCTTTCATCGGCGGCAGCAGTGATGGGAATTGCCTGACGCACTTCCTGCCTTGAAGGCGTGGGCAGAGTGCCGGTCAATTTGGAAGCGACGGCTGCGACGGCGTCGAACAGCTTGCGATCACCTGCCGACAGCCTGGCGCGATCGATTTTCGCAAGCATGGCCCTGATTTCCTCATCGGTACCGGAGGTCACCGAGGCAAGGCTGGCATAGAGCAGCGCGCGCGGGTCTTCGCCGCCGGCAACGGCATCGCTGCCTGTGTTCTTCTCGGCTTTTGCCGAGGCAAAGGCGGACAGTTCCTTGAAACCGTCGATGCCGGCGACGCGGGCTATGCGCAGATAGATCACGCGCTCCTGTTCGGCGTCCATCATCGTGGTGATTTCGCTGACCTTGGCGAGGTCGATCGAATCGTGAAGAGCGATGACGCCTGCTACGAAGGAGTCGGCAAACTGGCTGGCATAGGGTGAGCGCAGATAGCGTTCGACATACTGCGTGGAGGCGAGCGTGAAGCGCCCGGCATCGCCGTGCGCGGTGGCAAGCCCGATGGAGCGGCGAAGCGCTGCTTCCTCGACCAATGTGCCGGGGCCGAGCAGCCGTGCCTGATCGAACAGTTTCAGCGCCCCTTGCGGGTTGTCGTTGGCGGCGAGCGAGCCCTTGACCAGCGCCAGGAATGCACCGAGTTCGGGCGGCTGCTTCATCGGATCGACCGGCCCGAGCGTCGTTCGCGCGCTGACCGCCTGACCGTTGAGATAGTCGAGCAGGCCCTTGCCGATGCCGCGGTTCTGCTCATCCAGCACGAGGCGTGACAGAATGGTGTCGATCGTCGCCGGGTTGCCGCCGCTCATGGCATAGACCAGCATGGCGCGGTAGTTGCGCGGATCATCGAAGCCGTCCTGCCCGGTCTTGCGCAGGCGCTCGTCTATCATTTCGAGCAGCTTGCGCTGCATCGGCAGTGCCGCGTGGTCGCCCGATGCGATGCGGTCCTGCACCAGCTGCAGCGAGCGCACCATCTGGAAGGGCTGGAGCTGGGTTTCGGCGCGCGCGGACACGGGCAAGGCGGCCGCCGCAAGCAGCGCCATGCCGATCAGACCATGCAGCGGACGCGCGAGCCTCATCCGCCGTTCTCCAGCACGATCTCGATGCGGCGGTTGGTGGCGGCCAGCGGGTCGGCGGCATTCTTCGGCTTACGGTCGGCGAAGCCGCCGACTTCGGTGACGCGGCGCTCGTCTAGACCGCCGCGCACCAGCATGTAATAGGCCGAATGGGCGCGAGCGGACGAAAGCCGCCAGTTGTCATAGGCTGCGCTCCTGAACGGGCGCGCATCAGTATGGCCGCTGATGGTGATCACGCCCTTCTGCTCGTTCAACGCCTTGCTGATCTTTTCCATCGCCAGGATGAGCTCGCGGCGGGGCACGGCCGAGCCGATCTCGAACATGCCGAAATCGAGCTGGTCGGTGACCGAGATGATGACGCCCTTAGCCGTTGCCTCGACCGAGATGCCGTCATGCAGCTTGTCGCCGGCAGGGAATGCGGCGGCAAGTTCCTTGCGCAGCTGTTCCGCCTTCTTGACGTCGGCGGCGCTCGGCTTGTCCTGCTTGGGCGCAGTGTCGGCTGGTTTTTCAGCGACAGGCTTTTCCGGCTTGGCTTCCTTTTTCGTCTCGGCAAGTTCTTCCAGCGGTGCGACATCCTTGGGGGCGGTGATATCAGCCTTGGCGGTTTCCGTTTCGGGCTTGGAGCGCTCCGCACTTGCCTCGGCCAGCGGCGTTGCCACCTGCTGCGACCAGAAGTCCGGTGCGAACGGATCGCGGTAGGATTCGCCGCCTTCCGCGCCGGTTGCCGGGCCGGCTTCCTGCACGCCGCCATCGCCCTTGTCGCTGACATTCTGGCGCACGCCGGAATTGGCGGCGATCTCGGCCAGCACTGCGTAGGGGTCGGCGAAAAGGTTCTCATCCGAGCGTTGATCGGTATCGGCGGCATCGGCGGAATTCTGCTCCGTCGACGGACCGGATTTGGCGCGGCCGGTGCCTTCGCCCGCGCTGGTCGAATCTTCGGGCTTCTCGGCGGGCAGGCCTTCGCTCTCGCTTTCGAGGCCGCGGCTGCTCGTGGTGTTGTCCATCAACTGAACGGGGTTGAAGTAGTTTGCGACGGATTTCTTCGTCTTCTCGTCAGCAGCGCTGATCAGCCACATGACGAGGAAGAAGCACATCATCGCGGTCATGAAGTCGGCGAAGGCGATCTTCCAGACGCCGCCGTGATGGGCGTCGTCCTCGCCGCTGTGACCACGCCTGACGATGACGATCTCGTGCTTGACGTTGTCGATATCCACGCTGCTCACGCCAGGATCTCCGAGATTGCCGCGGACCATTCGGCGATCCGCGTTTCGAATATGTCGCCGTCAATCGTGACGGTGAGGTCGAAGCCGGGTGCCTCGACATAATCGAAATTGTGCTCCCGCTCCGGCATGGCCGCCCTTAGCGCCTCGAACAGCGATTGCGGGCCGGAAACGCGGATGCGCACCGCTTCGGGATCGGCGGTGGCGGTCTTGATCGACTGGGCAAGCGCTTCAAGCGAACGCTTCTGGATATCCTCGCTCAGAATGCCGCCGACAATGCGAGCCGTTGCCGTGGTGGTGAGTTCGGTGACGCGCGCTTCCATCTCGGCGATGCCGGCAGCCAGGGTCGCGCCGGCTTCCTGCCCGAAGCGATGAAGAACTTCTTCCAACTCGGTTGCGTGACGCAGGCGTTCGGCCTCCATTTCGATAGCGTGCTCGGCCGCGAGACGCTCCGTCAGTACGGCTTCAGCGCGGGCAACTTCCGCGCTGATCATGTCGGAGTAGTCGGGGGCTATGGTCGACGGCGTAAAAACCGGGGAAGCCGCCTTGCGTTGCGGCTCTGGCGTGCGTGCAGGTTCGGCCGCACGGACGGGGCCGAAATCCTGAAGAAGCTCGAAAAGGGCAAGCGCGCTCATCAGGCGGCTTCCTGATGAGCCCATTTGCGCAGGATGTGCGCGGTGCGTTCCTCATTGAGGTCGACCATGCGCGCGAGGCGTTCCTGCGGTGCCGGCCGGAGCTTGCGGCGCAGGTCGTCGAGCGGATTGGTGCGGGGTGGCTGCGGCAGGGACTCGGTCTCGCTGGAGGCTTGGTCCGGCGTCGGCAGCGAACGCTGCACGTCGTCGAAGCTCGGGCTGGCGATCTCGGCAGGCTTGGACAGGGATGCCACCATCGGCCGTAGTCCGAAGAAGGCGACCAGGAAGACCACGACGACGAAGGCGACGGCATTGATGATCGTGCCGGTCTGCTGGCCAAGCTTGTCCATGAAGCCGGGCGCGGCGATCTCGACGCCGTCGAGACCGTCGATGAACTCGACCGCCGAGACATTGACCACGTCGCCGCGTGCCGTATCGAGGCCGGCTGCGGTGGAAACGACCTTCTGGATCTCGGCGATGCGGCCGTTGATCTGCTCAGCGGTGGCGCCTTCGCCGAGAATGGCTGCGAGACGCTGCTGGTTGACGACGACTGCCACGGACATCTTGGTCACCGTATAGCCGTTGCTGACGGTGGCGATGCGCTTGGAGTTCATCTCGTAGTTGGTCGTCTCTTCCTTGCGGTCGCTGTTTTCGGACGACTGCGGGCCGTCGACGGCTGCGAGGTTTGCTTCCGGCAGGTTCTGCTCGACGGTGGCGGGTGCGGCAGCGGAGCGGCGGTTGGCGCTCTCATTGGCGCGCACGACCTGAACCGAGCGCTCGACGCGCGATTCCGGATCGAAAATCGTCTCTTCCGTCTGCCTGGTGTCAGTGTTGACGTCGGCCTTGACGCTGGCGCGGAAATTGTCTGGGCCGAGATAGGGTGTCAGCGCGCGGCGGATGTTGGCCTCGATCTGCGATTCCACCGTCTGCTCGACGCCGAGCGAGCGGCTGGCGCTGGAATTGATCGGATCATCGCCGGCAGCAAGCAGCGTGCCGGCCGAATCGAGCACGGTCACCTTCTCGGCATTCAGGCCGGGGACGGCGGCGGCGACGAGATGGCGGATGGACATCGCGCTCTTGACCTCGTCGATGCCGGAGGCGCGGATGACGACGGAGGCCGACGGCTCCTGCTCGTCGCGGCGGAAATTGGCACGCTCGGACAGGACGATGTGGACGCGGGCGGCGCGGATGCCGTTGATGGACTGGATGGTGCGGGCAATCTCGCCTTCAAGCGCACGCACTCGGGTGATCTGCTGCATGAAGGAGGTGAGGCCGAGCGAGCCGACATTGTCGAACAGTTCGTAGCCAGCATTGGCGCTGGTCGGCAGGCCCTTTTCGGCGAGCAGCATGCGCGCGGTGGCGGTCTTGCCGGTGGGAACAAGGACGCTGGTGCCGTCGGAGCCGACGTCAAAGCCGATGCCTGCTTCGTTGAGCGCAAGGCCGATCTGGTTCACGTCGGAACGTTCGAGCCCGACATAGAGCGTCTCATAGGCCGGGCGGTTGAGATAAAAGGCACCGAGGCCGATGATGGCCATCACCAATGCGGCGACACCGCCCATTATTGCCAGCCGGCGCGGGCCGAAACCCTGCAGGTTCGAAAGAATGGTCTGAATTTGCTGCGGCACGGCTCAAAGGCTCCTGCATGTCTGTCGACAGGAACACTAGAGGTCGAAGCTTGTGCGAAAATGAAATCGGGCCGCGCCCCCGAAAGAGCGCGACCCGGTTAATTGCCCCGTCCTTTAACCCAATCCGCTATTAGCGGAAGAGCGTCAGGATCGACTGCGAGCTCGAGTTGGCGATCGACAGCGCCTGGATGCCGAGCTGCTGCTGGGTCTGGAGCGCCGAAAGGCGAGCCGATTCAGCGTTCATGTCAGCATCGACGAGCGCGCCGACGCCGCGGTCGACAGCGTCGATCAGCTTCGACGTGAAGGAGAGCTGCGAGTCGACGCGGATCTTCGAGGCGCCGAGGTCGGCTGCGGCATCGCGCATGGCCTTGAGCGTGGTTTCCGCCGTCGCAAGATCGGAGAAGTCAGCTGCTTCGAGGTCGTACTTGGCAACGGTGATCGTGTCGAGAGTGCCCGAATCCTTGACGTAGCCTGCGACGACGGTCAGGGCGGTGCCGGCGGTGCTCAGCAGGTTCTGGCCTTCGAAGTCGGCCGAAGTGGCGATCTGCGCGATCTGTGCGGTGAGCGCGTCGACTTCCTTCTGGACAGTTGCATCGTCGATGCCGTCCTGTCCCATAGAAGCAAGCTTGGACACGATCTTCTCGCCGAGCTTGATGGACTCTTCCAGACCGGTGTAGGCGACGTCGACGACTGCCGAGCCGAAGCCCAGCGAATCCTTGACCGACTGGTTGATGGAATTCTGCGCGCGCATGCCGGTGGCGATCGACCAGTAGGCGGCGTTGTCCGAAGCGGTCGAAACGGCCTGGCCGGTGGCGATGCGGTTCTGCGTGGTCGCCAGGTTCTTGTTGGTCTGCGTGAGCGTCTGCAGCGCGGTCATTGCCGACGCGTTGGTGAGAAGGCTAGCCATGAGCCGTGTTCCTTATGATGTATATGGATGAGGAACATGCCGGAAACTACCGGCGAGAGCGGAGCGGCATCATGCCTATGGCCCTGGTTGGGCCAATCCGTCTGTATGAGTGCCTTTATGGCGGGCAATCCCTACCAAAAGGATAATTCAGTTTTGTGACTCTATGGCCGGATTCAGCCTGCCACAACCCGCGAAATCTCTCATGCCATTGTTTGGATGAGTCTTTTTGTCGCGCCGAAAATTCTTAACCATTTCCCGGAATGTTCAATTGAACGACCTGACAAGGCTGCCGACGAGCAGGTTCCAGCCGTCGATGAGCACGAAGAACAGGATCTTGAACGGCAACGACACCACCGTCGGCGGCAGCATCATCATGCCCATGGCCATGGTGATGGTGGCGACGATCAGGTCGATGACGAGAAATGGCAACACAATGAGGAAGCCTATCTCGAAACCGCGCCGGATTTCCGAAATCATGAAGGCGGGAACCAGCACGCGCAGATCGACATTTTCGCGCGAAACGGTCTGGCCGCGTTCGCGCGCAAGGTCGGCGAACAGGTCGAAATCCTTGTCGCGGACGTGCTTGACCATGAACTGCCGGAATGGATCGGAAATCCGCTCTAGCGCCTGGTCCTGGTTTATCTCGTTGTTCATCAGCGGGCGCACGCCATTGGCCCATGCCTGATCGAAGGTCGGGGCCATGACGTAGAAGGTCATGAACAGCGACAGGCTGATGATGATCATGTTGGCGGGCGTCGTCTGCAGGCCCATGCCGACGCGCAGGATCGAGAAGGCGATGACGAAGCGGGTGAAGCTCGTCACCATGATGAGCAGGCCCGGCGCGATCGACAAAACCGTCAGCAGGCCGAACATCTGGATGATGTAGCCCACGGTGGTGCCGTCAGCCTGGCCGATGCCGCCGAGATCGATCTGCTGGGCCTGCGCCACCGTTGCGGTGGCGATCAGCGCCAAGCCCGTGAGGAGAAGTTTTCTCATTCGAAAAGCAGTGTCCGGATGAGCACCTGCCTGACGTGGCCCTCGCTGCGGATTTTCGCCCGCTCCTCGAGATCGGCTTTCAGATGCTGGAACCCGCTCGCACCTTCGATCTGGTGGACCTTGACGGTGCGAAGGAAGGCGAGGAGGTCCTGATGGATATCGTCGACAAGCGATTGCGGCTGGGGGGCGTCGAACACGACGGAGGCCTCCATGCGAACCCACATGTCGCTCGGCGCGGCAAGATTGGTGGTGATTGGCGGCAGGGGAACCTCGAGGCCGGCTGAAGCCTTGCCATGGTCGCCCTCGGCTTTTGCCGGCGCTTCATGGCTTTCACCTGCCGCAACCTCCACCTTGGCCGCGCTCTCGCGCCCGTAGAGATACTGGCCCGAAACCCAGCCGAGACCGATCGCGGCGGCCGTCATGCCCAGAAGGACCGCGGCCTGAATGACCAGCGATGGACCCTTGGGTTGGGGAGGGGCTACTTCGGTTACGGACATGGCGGCGGCGTTTCTTTCCTAGAAGGGAAGCACGTTGTCGAGAATCTGCTGGCCATAGGGCGGCTGCTGAACCTCGGTCAGGCGCCCGCGACCGCCATAGGAGATGCGGGCCTCGGCGATGCGCTCGTAGGAAATGGTGTTGTAGGGGCCGATGTCGGTCGGGCGAACGATGCCGGCGATGGTCAGGATGCGCAGTTCGGCATTCACCCGCACTTCCTGCGAACCGTTGATGACGAGATTGCCGTTGGGCAATACGTCGCTGACGACTGCGGCGACCGAAAGCTCGATGCTCTCGGAGCGCTCGGTCTTGCCGGAGCCCTTGGTGGAGGTGTTCGAGCCGACGTCGGCATCGAAAGAGCCGCCCTGCTTGCTGCCGTTCCAGCCGAAGTCCATGCCCGCGCCCAGCGTGCGGTTGACCTTGCGGTCGCGGTCGGATTCGTTCTTGAAGCGGGCGCGGTCGTTGATCTCGATCTTGACGGTGAGGATGTCGCCGGGTGCCAGCGCGCGCGGATCGGTGAAGAGCCGCTTCTGGCGGTCGTCCCACAGCGAGAAGCGCTTGACCGGCTGGGCCGGCGGCTGGGGATACTGATAGACCGATTGCGCGGCGATGCCGGACCCGACCGGGGACATCACCGGCTCCTTGCCGACTTCTTCAACTCTGGTGGCGCAGCCGGAAACCGTAGCAGCGGCCAGTGCTACGAGGGCAAATCGGATCATGAGGGGTCTTCCTTGCGGGCGGCACTCGCCATGATGCCGGTAAGTGCTGCGGCCGCCTTGCGGTCCATTTCGTTGAGGATGACGCCGGCCTTGCGCGAATCGAGCTTCATCATGATGCCGGCGGCAACATTGATGTTGACCTCGGCCAGCCGCTCGGCGGCGGCATCGGGTTTCATCGCCGCGTAGATCTTAACGACGTTGTCTTCTGCCTTCGACAGGAAGTCGTCGCGGCGCTTCAGCCATTCCTCGTATTCGGCGCGTTTTTCCTCGAGCAGCTTCATGCGCTGGTCGATGTCTTTCTGCAGCGTCTCGAGTTCCTGCGCTTGGAGCGCGTAGCGGCGGTCGCGGGCGGCGTCGGCGATGTTGGAGCAGAAGCGCTCGACTTCGGTCCCGGAGCCGTCCGTTGGCGCTGCGGCAGTGACGATCGACTGCGTCGCGGCAGGGCCGCTCGCGCTCAGCATGGTGGTTAGCGCTACGGCAGCCAGGATGCGGCCGGCGTTTCGCCGGGGCCATGTGAGGAAGTGGGGATCAGCGCTCATCGGCCTTCACCTATTGCAGCACGAGATCGGCCTGCAGGGCGCCGGCGGATTTGATGCCCTGAAGGATTGCGATGATGCCAGCTGGCTTGACGCCGAGCCGGTTCAGGCCGGAAACCAGCGTTTCGAGATCGGGCCCATCGAGGAGCGCGACCTTGGCGTCCGGCTGGGAGATATCGATGGCGGTGTTCGGCTCTACTGCCGTGACGCCGCGCGAGAAAGGCTCCGGCTGGACGATGGTCGGCGTTTCGGTGATGCGCACCGTCAGCGTGCCGTGGCTGATGGCAACGCGCGAGATGCGCACGTCCTGTCCGATCACGATCGTGCCGGTGCGCTCGTCGACGACGACGCGGGCGGGCACATCGGATTCCACGACCAGATTTTCAAGCTCGGCGTAGAAGCGCGCGGGCGAAATGCCCTCCGGCTTGCGGATCATGACCGTGCGCGAATCCTGCTCGCTGGCGACGCGCTTGCCGAAGCGAGCGCGGGAATAGTCGTTGATGACGTCGGTGACGCGGACGGCGGTGGAGAAGTCGGCGTTGAGAAGCTGAAGGGTGAGCAGCGACTGGTCGCCCATTGCCGCCTGCACCTGACGTTCGACGATGGCGCCGTTCGGCACGCGGCCGGCAGTCGGAACGCCCTGGGTTACCCGCTCGGCCTGCCCTTGCGCCTCGAAACCGGCAATGAAGACGGGTCCTTGCGCCACGGCGTAGATTTCGCCATCGGCTGCCTTAAGCGGCGTCATGATCAGCGTGCCGCCCGCCAGCGAAATGGCGTCGCCCATGGACGAGACGCTGACATCGATGCGCGCGCCGGACTGGACGAAGGGCGGCAGGTTGGCGGTGACGATGACGGCGGCGACATTCTTGGCGCGGGCGCGACCGCCTTCGGACGCGATACCGAGATTTTCGAGCATGGCGCGGATAGACTGTTCGGTGAAGGGCGAGTTGCGCAGGCTGTCGCCCGAGCCTTGCAAGCCGATGACGAGGCCGTAGCCGACGAGCTGGTTGTCGCGCGCGCTCTGCAGCCGGGCGATGTCCTTGATGCGCGATATCGGGCCGTTGCCGCCGGGCAGGCGCCGGCCGCGATTGTCATAGCCTTCGTCACCATAGGCACCGCCCGCGCCGCCGGTGGCGGCAAGCACGCGCGCATTCGTATCGATGGCTGCACCATTGACGCCGCGACCGGGGATCTTGCCCTCGGGGCCGTCGGCAAGAGCCGGCTGAAGTCCGATCAGGAAAGCCAGAACCAGTGCAATTACGCGCATCATAGGCCGCTGATCCGTACGGAGCCATCGGCCATGACGGTGCCGGACAGTACCTTGCCGCTGTCGAGATTGCGGACCTTGATCATGTCGCCGGCCGAACCCGGCTGAAGCGTCACGGCAGCCGCCGAGATGGTGAGTACGCCGGAGACGAACAGCGCCTGCACGGCAGCACCCTGTTCGACGAGAAAAGCGTCGCGCACCGCGGCGAGCGGGATGTAACGGCCCGGAAGCAGCGTGCGGCGCGCGATCTTGCCTTCGATGTCGGTCCTTGCCATGGCGACGGCAGCCGGCGGCTGCTTGCCCTGGCTGAGCGTGACTTCCTTGAGCGCTTCGGCAGGAATGGTTTCGCCGGGATAGATGACGCGATTGGGAATGGTCACCGTCTCGCCGGCAAAGGAAACAGCCGCGCCCGTCAGCAGCGCCAGTCCGGCGGCGGCCGCAACAATCAGGCTGTGAAATGCGCGCGGCATCATTCTCGTCACCTTATGTTCTTGGAGACCACGGCAGCCATTTCGTCGGCGGCCTGAATGACCTTGGAATTCATCTCGTAGGCGCGCTGGGCCGAGATCAGCTCAGTGATTTCCTTGACCGGATCGACGTTGGAGTTTTCGAGATAGCCCTGCTCGACGGTGGCATAGCCGGGATCGCCGGGCACGCCGACATTGGCAGCGCCGGAGGCCGGGGTTTCCTGGAAGAGATTGTCGCCGAGCGGCGCAAGGCCGGCCTCGTTGGCGAAGGTCGCCAATGTCAGCTGGCCGAGGTCCTGAAGATCGGCCTGGCCGTCGATGCGGGCAAAGACCTGGCCGGTCTTGTTGACGACGACCTCGACGGCATCGGCAGGTACGGTGATCGCCGGCTGGACGTTGAAGCCGTCGACGGTGACGAGCTGGCCGGTGGCGTTGGTGTTGAAGGAGCCGGCGCGGGTGTAGAGGGTCTGGCCGTCGGCGCCCTCGATCTGGAACCAGCCGGTGCCGGTCAGCGCGAGGTCGAGCTTGTTGCCGGTGCTGGTGAGCCCGCCCTGAACGTGGACGTTGCGCACGGCGGACGTCTTGACGCCGAGGCCGATCGTGACGCCTTCGGGCACGACATTGGCATTGGCGCGGTTGGGCACGCCCTGCATGCGGTCGACCTGATAGAGCAGGTCGGAGAATTCGGCGCGTGCGCGCTTGAAGCCGGTCGTGTTGATGTTGGCGATGTTGTTGGCGATGACTTCCAGATTGGTCTGCTGGGCGTTCATGCCGGTGGCGGCGATGGCGAGTGCTTTCATGATCTATTGTCCTCAGATCGCCATGCGGCTGACTTCGAGATAGGCGGTGACGATCTTGTCGCGGATGGCGACAGCCGCCTGCAGAGATTGCTCGGCGGTCATCACCGCATCGGCAACCTTGCGCATGTCGGCGTCGCCCTGAAGCGCCTGGACCGATACGTTCTCGGCACCCTTGAGCGTGTCGATGGTGCGGTTGGCGGCTTCCGAAACCATGTTCGCGAAGGACTGGCCGATATCGGTGCCGGCCGTCTGTCCGAGACTGCTGGGGGAGAGGCCGATGGTGTTTTCGACACCGCTCGGCTGGAGTTTCGGGCCTATTGCGCCGATGCCGGTGATCATCAGTTGCCTCTCATCAGGTCGATGGTCATGGAAATGAGGTCGCGCGCCTGTTTGACGACCTGGAGATTTGCTTCGTAGGAGCGGTTTGCCTCCGTCATGTCAGCCATTTCGACCAGCACATTGACGTTGGGCATCTTGACGTAGCCGTTTTCGTCGGCTGCCTCGTGGCCGGGCAGGAACTCGACGGGATAAGCCGACTGGTCGCGATTGATCGCGGCGATATCCACGGTCGATGCGCCGACGGCGCGGTCGACCTCAGCGGAGAAGATGATCGTCTTGCGCTGGTAGGGGTCGGCGCCGGGCGTGCTGCCGGTCGACTGCGCGTTGGCAAGGTTTTCCGAGACGATGCGCAGTCTTTCCGACTGGGCGGTGAGGCCGGAGGCTGCAACCTTGAGCGTGGCGGTGAGTGCGTCCATCCAGGTCAGCCCTTCACGGTCTGCATCATCATGCGGTGGAACGCCTTGACGATCGCGGTATTCAATTCGAAGGTGCGGCGCACTTCGCCGGCCTTCATCAGCTCGTTTTCGAGCACGACGGTGTTTTCCGAAGGCAGCACCGAGTTCTTGCCGTCTTCGTTGCGGACGGCATAGGCGGCCTTGGAGATGCCGCCGGCGAAATGGCCTTCCTGCGTGGCGCTCATGGCGACGCGGCGCTTGTCGAGCACCTTCTCGAAAGGCTCGATCTCGGCGGTACCGTAGCCGGGCGTATTCACATTGGCGATGTTGCCGGCGATCGCCGACTGGCGGACAGCCAGCCATTCCGATTGCTGGGAAGCGAGATTGAACAAATTGACAGGCTGCATAGAAATCTCCGGGCAGATTTCCACACTGTAGGCAACCAGTCTTGCGCGGGCCTTGCGGCCAGCATGAGGTTATTGCTTGACCATGACCCCAAAAACCGGTGACCACTTTTTGGGGTCATGGTCCTACTGCGAAAGCTCGACGATCTTGTCGGCGCTGGTAATGAGCACCCATTTCTTGCCGCGCAGTTCGATGCTGGCGACGCGGCTGTTGTCAGGCAGCAGCGAGCCGCGCTGGACGACCCACAGGCCGGTTTCGTCCTCGATCATGGCGCGGCCGTTGACGACATGGACCAGGCTGAACGTCGCTTCGTCACCGGGAAAGGGTTGGTCGGCGAGTGCCGCAGCCGCCCTCGGCGCCTGATCGCTTGGCAAGGAAGCGGTGATGAAGGGATCCAGCTTGCCGAACGGAAGATCCTCGTCGGCGAAAGGCGCCTCTACAGTCTCATAGCGGGAAGAGAAGGCTATGCGGGCCGGGCGCGTGCCCTGGCCGTTGCCGCTGAACTGCATGGCCTGCACGCCGAACTTTTCCTGATTGAGGAAGACATACCAGGGAAACAGCGCGCAGAAGAGGCCGAGCCCCACGCCAAGGCCGGCAATAACCAGATCGCTGCGACGATCCGGGTTGCGGACAGCCTTGACCGGCACTGTCGGGCGCATAGGCGCCCGGGCTGGCGCGGGCCTGGGTTTTGGAGCGTTGTCGACAGCAGGTTTGGTGCGCTGGAACGGACGCCAGCCGGCCTTTTCCTTCTCGGCCTTGTGTATTTCGTTGCGCGCGGGTTCGGTCCTTGTCGATTGCGTCGATGGTCTCGCCTTGAGCGTTACCCGCTCCGGCGTGTTTTCCTCGATTATATCCAGCAGTTCGCGCTCGGCACTTCTGGGTTGCGGGTCGGGATGGAGTTGCGCCAGCACCTCCTTTTCCCTTTCGGCCCGGTGTGCGTTCGCCAATTCCTGGCGGCGTTGTTCGAAATATCCGGGCTTGGCGTTACGCTGAAAAAGCCGCCAGCCGGGGCGGCTCTCCTCGGCCTCGTTGTGTTCGGGAATCTCTTCGAGCGTCTCTTCAACCTGGGCAGGCTGCAGACGCCGCCGCCAGGACCAGCGCCGTGTTTCCTCGTCCCATCTTCTGCTTCTGCTGAAGATGCGGCTGGTGCTCTGCTTGAGCTCGCGCAGACGCCGCCGAAGTGCCCGCCATCCGGTCTGTTCCTCCCTGGCCCTGCTCTCGTCGAGCATAGCGCGGAGGGCGTGTTCAATTTCCCGGAGCTGCATCGGGCTTTTCCTTGGCTCTGAGATGGCGGGCGAGATCAGCAAGCGGATCGGGTGAGGGCGGGTCGGCCGGCGACTGGGTCAGGACTTCGTAGACCGCCGGCACCTGACGCACCGCCAGGTCGAGCTCGGCGTCCGCGCCTGCCTGATACGCACCGAGCAGGCGGATGTCGCGCGTATCTTCGAAGCGCGAGATCATCGATTTCAGGCGGGTTACCAGCGCGCGCTCGTCATTGCTCCAGGCCTTTCCGGCCAGACGCGAGATGGATGACAGCGGATTGACCGCCGGGTAGCGGCCCTGCTCGGCGATCGCGCGGTCGAGCACGATGTGGCCGTCGAGAATGCCGCGCACGGAATCGGCCACGGGATCGTTGTGGTCGTCGCCGTCGACCAGAACCGAGATGATCGCGGTGATGGAGCCAGTCGTGCCCTCGACACCGGGGCCGGCGCGTTCGAGCAGCTTGGGCAGGTCGGTGAAGACGGAAGCAGGATAACCGCGCGCGATCGGCGGCTCGCCGGTGCCGATGGCCACTTCGCGCAACGCATGGGCAAAGCGCGTGATCGAATCAAGCACCAGAAGCACGCGATCACCGCGCTCGCGGAAGTGCTCGGCCACACGCATCGCCGTGTCCGGGGCGCGGCGGCGCATCATGGCGCTTTCATCGCTGGTGGCGACGACCGCCACCGTCTTGGCCATGCTGGCATGGCCAATCGTGTCTTCGAGGAATTCTCGCACCTCGCGGCCGCGTTCGCCGACGAGCGCGACAACGACAGTGTCGAAGGCCTCCGCGCCCGCAAGCATGGCGAGCAGCGTCGATTTGCCGACGCCGGAACCGGCGAAGATGCCGAGGCGCTGGCCGAAGCAGATCGGCGTGAAGATGTCGATGACGCGGACGCCGGTGAGAAACGAGGTTTCGACGCGCTGGCGCGACAATGCGGCCGGCGGCACGGAATCGGCTGCGTCCTGGATGTCTCCTTCAACCAGAGCCGGACCGCCGTCTATCGGCCGGCCGAGCGAATCGATGGCACGTCCACGCCACGTCACATGCGGGGCAACAGTGAAGGGACCGCGATTGAAAACGAGATCGTTGACGCCGGCATCGGCGGTACGTTCGAATGGCGCGACGAGCACGTCCTGCGAGCCGATCTGGATGATCTCGCCTCGCCGCGTTCCGTTCTGACCGCGATGCTCGACGATGTCGCCGAGCCTTGCCGTGCCTGAAAGGCCGCGGACATGGTAGTGTGTCGGCGATACTTCCGTGATCCGGCCACCGCGCTTGACGATGGTGCGCGCGTCGGCGAAGCGATGATAGCTCCGCTCCAGGATCGTCAGCCTGTTTTCGTGGTGCTGCGCAGGCTGAAGGTCCGGGTTGGTTGCGACCGGCTGGGCGTTGGTCATCTATGCCGCACTACTTCGAGCCGAGTGTGCGGACGGCCTCGCTGAAGGTCTCACCGGAGCTGCGCATCAGGGCGGCAGTCTGTTCGAAGGCGCGCTGGACGCCGATCAGCCGCGTCATTTCCAGGATCGGGTTGACGTTGGAATCTTCCACGAAGCCCTGTGCGACGCCGACATCGATGCGGTCCACCACCGGGTCAGGCTGGCCGTTTGGAATGATGCCGGAATTGCCATAGCGCTGGAAGTTGGTGCCGGGGTTGAAATCGTAGAGACCGATTGCCGCGACGAGCTGGCCGTCCTGGCGAAGCACGCCGTCGGCGCCTGCCTGAGGCGCGCCATTGCGCGGATCGAGCTGGATCGGCGCGCCGCCGGCGTCGAGCACGGGATAGCCTTCGATGGAAACCAGTTGGCCGGTTTCCAGCATGGTGAAGCGGCCGTCACGGGTCATGATGGTGCCGGCCGGCGTCTCGATGCCGAACCAGGCATCGCCGCGGATGGCAAAATCGAAGGGATTGCCGGTTTCGCGGAACGATCCGGACTGCGTCGACAGATAGGTGTCGCCGGTCGAGGCGAAGGACACGGACTTTTCGCCGACGCCCGAGACGACATCCTCGAACTTCACGCCGGTGGCGCGAAAGCCGACGGTGGACGCGTTGGCGACGTTGTCGGCGATCGTGTTCAGCCGGCGTTCCAGCGCGATCTGTGACGAGAGGGCGACATAGAGACCATCCTGCACTTTATATGTACCTCAGCGTTTCATTGACTGGATGGAGAGCAGCAGATTCGTCGACACGCCATATTCGGCCGGCTGGCTGAACAGCACGGTCAACGAAGTGGCCGCCGACGTCGACGGATTTTCGATTTCCCAAAGCGCGGTGAAGCGCTGGATGAACTTGCCGAGCTTTGTGGGGTCGGAAAGGTCTTCGATCTTAATTCGCGACTGGAAATACTTGACCTGCTTGTCGATGTCGGCCTGCGCAAAGGCATCCGGCAGGCCCAGTGCTGTGCGAACCACCTGAGCAAGCGCCTTGTCGCCGAGGACTTCGTAGAAATTGGTCAGGGACGGAGCCTTGCGCTCGAAATAGAGCGCCAGGCGCACACCCTCATTCTGCTTGCCCGCATCCTGTTCCAAAGTCTGGCGGAGATATTTGTCCGTGGAGGGCTGCTGGGCTGCAACATAGGTCGTTGCCTTCTCGCCATAAGCCTCGAAGTTGAAGGCCGTCGCGAAAGCGGCGTAGCGAGGCTCATCCTGCTTGTTGGCAAGGCTGTCCTCGTCGCGGACGCCGCCCTCGAGAATCTTGCGCAGGAAATCGTTGGTGTCGATTTCCGGGTCCATGGCAAACGCGGTCTTGGCGTAGCTGAGCAGCCGGTCGTCCTTCATGAACTCGTCGATCGACTTCACCTTGACGATATTGGCCAGGTAATAGGTGGTCTCTGCCTTCACGGCATCGGAGTCGGGATCGCCGCCGTTGATCTTGATCTGGCTGGCGTAGTTCTCGGCGGTGAACTGCTGCGCCATGTTGTATGTGGTCGTCTGCTCGCCGCGGGCGGCGAAGTTGAAGCTGCGGACGAATTCGGCGTAGCGCTTGTCACTGAGCTTGTTGGCGAAGCTGTCCGGATCGGAGATGCCTTCCTTCAGCGCCTTGACCATGAACGCCTTGGCGTAGGTCATGTCTTCCAGCCCATGCGCCTTCATCGCATAGTTGAACAATCGGGGGTTCGATACGAACTCGTCGATCGTCTTCACCTTGGTGATATTCTCGAGATAATATTTGGTCTCGCGATCGACCACAGGCTGCTTGCTGACGCGGTCGAGCGACCTGGTCAGGTTGCTCGCAATGATCTGGTAGCTGGTATAGGTCGTCATCGCGTGGCAAGCCTCCGCCCAAAGTATCTGGGGACGCTAAACTAACTTCCTTGCGCGAAGCTGAATCGCAGGCTGTTCTGAGAATCATCTGCTTTTTTTGTTGGCGGCGAAAAATGCAGGGGCGATTCAAGCTTCACACAAGGCACAGCCGGTATTGCGTAAGGCTGGACGACTTGCGGAAGGACGGGCAGTGGGCATTCTGATCGGTTTTGCGGTGACCCTGGGCTGTGTGCTCGGCGGCTTCATGGCCATGGGCGGGCACATCGACGTGCTGATGCAGCCCTGGGAATTCGTCATCATCGGCGGCGCGGCACTCGGGTGTTTCCTCGTCGCCAACCCCATGAAGACGGTGAAGGATACCGGCAAGGCCTGCATCGAGGCGGTCAAGCAGGCAGTCCCGAAGGAGCGCGACTATCTTGAGACGCTTGGCGTACTGCACAGTCTGATGCGCGAACTGCGCACCAAGTCGCGCAGCGAGGTCGAGGCCCATATCGACAATCCGGAAGAATCAGTGATCTTTCAGGCGTTCCCGACCGTGCTCAAGAAGCATGACCTGACGCATTTCATCTGCGACTATTGCCGCCTCATCATCATCGGCAATGCGCGTTCGCACGAGATCGAAGCGCTGATGGACGAGGAAATCCAGACGATCCGCTCCGACAGCCTCAAACCCTATCATGCGATGACGGCGATGGCCGATGGCCTGCCGGCGCTCGGAATCGTGGCTGCGGTGCTGGGCGTGGTGAAGGCGATGGGTGCGCTCGACCAGTCGCCGGAAATTCTGGGCGGCCTGATCGGCGCCGCGCTCGTCGGCACCTTCCTCGGCATCTTCCTCTCCTATGCGGTGGTCGGACCGGTCGCCACCAAGATCAAGATCGTGCGCGAGAAGAATAACCGCCTCTACATCATCGTGAAGCAGACGCTGCTTGCCTATATGAACGGCTCGCTGCCGCAGGTGGCGATCGAATTCGGCCGCAAGACGATTTCGTCCTACGACCGGCCGTCGATCGATGCCGTCGAGCAAAGCACCATGAACACCGCCGCCGACGCAAAGAAAGCAGCCTGATAGATGGTCGCGCCTGAACAGGAATTCCGCCGGCCATGAGCAGCGTAGCCAGTCCAGCGGAGACGCGTGCGTTCATCGTCGAACGCCTTGTCGGCGATACCGGTGAGCCCGACCGCATCCTCGATGCGGCGCGCTCGCTTTCGGAGCGCGCGCTTCCGGCGATCATTCAGGGTCTTGGCGAGAATCTTTCGACCCCCGTCAGTTTCGATGTCGTTTCGGTGGATCTGGCCCGGCTTGCGCAGGCACGGCCGACGAGCGGCCATCATGCGATGACGGTCGCTTCGTCGACCTCGTCGCCCGATGCCCTGATCCTGTCGATGGATGCGTCAGCTGTTGCGGTCATCGTCAGCGCGCTGTTCGGAGGCGATCCCGAGTTGCCGGTTTCGCCGATCAATCGCGAATTGTCGCCGACCGAGACGGAAGTGGCGACGATGGTGTTCCAGCAGATCGCCGAGGCGGTCAACGGTTCCGGCCCGCGCGCCTTCGAGTTCAGGCTGCCGCTGCCTGCCGCGATCACCGGCATGGAACTGAAGAAGCACATCGTCCGCGACGGGCCTGCCGTGCGTGTCGTCTTTTCTGTGTCGATGGGCGCCACGGTCGGCAAGGTGTCGCTGACCATGCCGCAGCGCGTGCTTCTCAAGCATCGCGGCGACGCCGGCGTGAAGCAGAGCGCGGAGCCGGAGACGGAATGGCGCACCCGCTTCAGCGAGGAAGTCATGCGCTCCGAGGTCAATCTGGAGGCGACCATGCCGCTCGCCAAGATGACGCTCGGCGAGATTGCCATGCTGCAGGCGGGACAGGTCATCGAACTTGGCGAGACGGCGCAGTCGGAGGCAAGGCTTTCGGCGCGCAACAAGACACTGTTTGTGTGCGAATTCGGCAAATTGGGGCAGAATTACACCGTGCGAATCAGGCATCCTTTCGATGCCGGCCAGGACTTCATCGATACGCTGCTGCCGGGATGACGTGCGACGTCGTTTCGAGAAGGACCTGAATTGGAGAAGGCTATGAACCAGACCAACCCGGCGCCGGATGTCGATATTCCGGAAGAACAGCTCAACCGGGCGATCGAGGAATTGCGCGGTGCTCTCCAGGAAGAGGAAAAGCGCTCGCCCGACAAGGCCAAGGCCGAGCAGCAGGCATCGAATGCCGCCGTGATCATGAACATTCCGGTCGACGTTCAGATCGTGCTTGGCAGCACCGAAATGCCCGTCTCCGATCTGATGGCCTTGCAGAAGGGTTCGACCGTTGCACTCAACCGCCGTATCGGCGAGCCCGTCGACGTCGTCGTCAACGGCCGCAAGATCGCGCGGGGCGAAATCACCGTGCTGGAAAGCGATCCGTCGCGCTTCGGCATCAAGCTCACCGAAATCATAACCGCGGCGAAGCCCGCGTGATGAATTTATGCGCTCTCGCCAATTGCAGGAGGTCCGGCGCATGACGACGGCGCTTGTGAACCTGACGCGTGCGCAGAAAGCCGCTGCCATCCTGGTCGCGATGGGCAAGCCGTCGGCGAGCCGGCTGCTGAAATTCTTCAAGCAGGAAGAACTGAAGGCGCTGATCGAGGCAGCCAGGCTTTTGCGCACCATTCCGCAAGGCGATCTGGAGCGCATAGTCGCGGAGTTCGAGGCGGAATTCACCGAGGGCGCGGGCCTGCTCGATTCCGGCGACCAGATGGACACGATCATGAACGAGTCCCTCTCCGCCGAGGAGATGGACGCCATCATGGGCAACGGCAAGAAGGTGGCCGGCCCGCAAGGTCCGCCGCCGGTCTGGCCTGACCTGGAAAAGGTCGAACCGGAGCGCCTCGGGAAATTCCTCGCCAGCGAACATCCGCAGACTTCGGCGGTCATCCTGTCCAAGCTGGCGCCTTCGGTCGCGGCCAATGTGCTGCTTGCGCTTGAGAAGCCGCAGCGTGGCGACATCATCCGGCGGATGATGTCGATGACGACCGTGCCCGAGGCCGCGACCCGCATCGTCGAAAACCAGTTGCGCACCCGTGTGCTCTCGGAAGGGGCGAAAAAGGACATATCCGTCGGTCAGACCCGCGTCGCCAGCCTGCTCAACGAGATGGACAAGTCGCAGCTCGATGAAGTCATGCAGGATCTGGAACAGACCGGCGCGAGCGATCTAGACGGCATTCGCGCGCGGCTGTTCTCCTTCGATGACATTCCGCTTCTGGCGCAGAAAGCGCGCGTGGTGCTGTTCGATGGCCTGTCCACGGAACTGGTGACGCTGTGCCTGCGCGGCGCATCGCCCGAGATCACGGAATCGGTGCTGTCCTCGATCGGCGCGCGCGCTCGCCGCATGATCGAGGCCGAGCTTGGCCAGGAAGTCGATGGCATCTCGGCAGCCGAAGTGACGAAGGCACGGCGAAGCGTCGCTTCCACCGCCATTCGCATGTCGCTCGAGGGCGCCTTCGAGCTTCCGTCGACGCAGCACGCTGCCTGAACCGGCATTGAGAGGACACCTTGTCCGAGGGCGCCGACAAAGAAAGCAAAACAGAAGAAGCCACAGAGAAGAAGATCCGTGACACCGTCGAAAAGGGCAAGCTGCCCGTTTCGAAGGAAACGGGACTTCTGGCCTCGTTCGTTGCCATACTGATCTTTGCCGTGTTCTTCGCGCAGGACAGCATCAGCCAACTCGGAATGTTCCTGGCGATCTTCCTGGAGAAACCGGAAGCCTGGCCGCTTTCGACGGCGCCGGACGTCATCGAGCTTTATCAGGTGGTTTTCGTCGAAATTGCCAAGATTCTCGGCATCCTGATGGTGCTTCTGGTGGTTGCGGGCGTCGGCGCTTCCGTATTGCAGAACATGCCGCAATTCGTGGGTGAGCGCATACGCCCGCAAGCCGAACGCATATCGCTGAGCAAGGGCTGGACCCGCCTGTTCGGCATACAGGGCTTCGTCGAGTTCCTGAAATCGCTCGGCAAGCTGGGCTTTGTGACGCTGGTGCTCGTCTTTACGCTCAGCGGCGATATTCGCCTGCTGCTTTCCGGCATGATCACGCAGCCCGCCGCCTATGCGCTGACCATGCGCTCCATCGGCATCGACATCATCGTCTCCATCGTCTTCGTCATGGGGCTGATCGCGGCGGTCGATCTTGTCTGGTCGCGCTTCCACTGGCGGCAGGACCTGCGCATGACCAAGCAGGAGGTCAAGGACGAGATGAAGCAGTCGGAAGGCGATCCGATCGTCAAGTCGCGCCTGCGCTCGCTTGGCAGAGACAGGGCGCGACGGCGCATGATGGACGCGGTGCCGCGCGCCACGCTGATCATCGCCAACCCGACCCACTACTCGATCGCGCTGAGATATGTCCGCGAGGAAGACGCGGCCCCGATGGTTCTTGCCAAGGGGCAGGATCTGGTGGCGCTGAAAATCCGCGAGATCGCCGAGGAGCACGGCATTCCGGTCTTCGAGGACGTGGCCCTGGCCCGCTCCATGTACAAGCAAGTTTCGGTCGATAGTGTGATACCGGCTAAATTCTACCAGGCCGTCGCCGAACTGGTTCGCATCGTTTACGGCAACAAGCCGCAGCGCAAAGGCATTTCATGATCAGGCAGCCGCATGCATCGACACGCGAGATCATCGTCGCCAACTCCATACAGGAGGTGGTGAGCGAATTGCGCCTTGTCGATGTGGCGGACTACATCGCCTTCATAAGGCTGGAACAATTCGGCTGCATTTCAGACATCGTCGATTCAGCCGCCGAGCTTTTCTTCATGCCGGGTACGCTGCGCCTCGGCCATGGCGGTGAAGCGCATGTCGGCTGGTCCGAAAATCCGCGCATCGTGCTCGACCTCGAATTGCGCCCGGCCGGCGCAACGGTCTATTTCGCCCTGACGCTGACCGCGCTCCATGCATCGGTGGAGGTCAATTACATCGCCTTCGACATGGCCGACGAGGACCCGGAAAAAAACTCGGCGTTTCTGGAGGCGTCTCTCGAGCAATCCCGGATCCGCAAGACGGTGACGCGGCTTGTCTCTGAGGAGAGCTAAGCGCTTACTCTATCAGCCCCATCCGCAGCGCCTTTGCCACCGCGTGCATGCGGTTGACGGCATTCAGCTTCTGCGTGGTGTTGGTGAGATACTGGTTGGCGGTATGCACCGAAAGCTTCAGCAGCTTGGCGATGTCCTCGCTGGTGAAGCCATTGGCCGTCAGCTTCAAGCATTCCAGTTCGCGTTTCGATATCGAAGGCACCTTGCCGCTGTCGCCGGGCCGCATGACGGCAACGGCGCTGAAGAGCGCAAAACAGCGGGCGTGGATTTCGTGAAGCTGCGCCTGTGGCAGGCTGATATCGGCGCCATAGAAGATCACCAGTCCGCATTGGCCGCGTTCGGCATAAACGGGGAAGGCTATGCCGGAACTGTCAGGTACCAGCGGTGAAATCTTCTCGGCCCATGTAAGCGCTTCCAGGGTCCTGGTAGATGCCGCGCGCGCGTCGCTGCTCCACCAGCATGGCAGGCTGGAGACGCGCGTGTGCTGCACAAGGTCCTCGCCATTGCTGCCGGAGACGAATTTCGTGTGCAGCGATACACGCGGATAATCGGAATCGAAGCACGGAACCAGGCGGGCCCGCTCCATGGAAGGGCTGACGAGAAACAGCCCGAAGCCGGTGGCGTTGATATCGACGGCGATCCAGCGGCAACGCCGCACGGCGTCAGGGATGGTGACGGCCGGATGTGTCTCCGAGCCCGGTACGTTGGCGCCGAAGGGGTTTCTTCTAACACCGAGCAGCACGTCCGCCGCTTTTGCCGCTGCTGTCTGTGTCAAATGATGCCGCTCCTGATTGCCGTCGCCACCGCCATGGCGCGGTTGCTGGCCGAGAACTTCCGGATCGCGTGGGTGATGTAGCTGTTGACGGTGTTGGACGAGACGCCGAGGATCACCGCCACCTCATCCGTGGTCTTGCCTTCCGAAACCCAGAACAGGCATTCGCGCTCGCGGTCCGAAAGAGGATCCTGCATGGAGGCTGCCGCGACCAGCGCCGGTGCCTGCGAGAGCGCGTAGCAGCATTCGACCTGCGCCTTCATCAGCGCGCCGATATCGATCTGGCCGGGAACGGCCGCGGAAAAGAGGATGAACAGGCGTTGGCGTCCGACATTGAGTTTCAGCGCATAGATTTCGCAGTGGCCGAGCACATGAAGGAGCTTGGCTTCCTCGCCGCTGAGAACGCTGCCCAGGGCAGGGGCGTGTGCTGTGACGATGCCGCGCGGCCTGATGCCGGGAGCAACTGCGAGCGCGCTCGTTGCCAGATTGGCGATCAGCTGATGCCCGGCGAGTTCGATCGCGTCGTAGATCCAGTTGGAGGCGAGGATGCGCGCATCGCTCTTGTCCTGATCGTGCAGGATAGCGACCAGCATGTAGCTGTCGGCGCCGATGGTGGCTGTGAGCTGCATGAGAAAACCGGTGAGGTCACCGCGCGATGTCAATTTGACCGCGGGTATTCCGGTATCCTGATGTTGCTCGGCTAGACTTGTCATGTGTCCAAAACGGCCGGAATCCATGTAAATGCCCGGACCCCTGGCAACGCCAGCGACCGAACCTGAAAACGCTTTCACCTGTTACGAAAAACTCGCACCGGGCACGGTGTGGTGCCATCGGCCGAATCCTTGCGGGACCACGCGAAACCTGCCGCGTCTTGTGCCGGAAAACATTCCGGAACTCTGACTTTGAGTGGTTCGCCAGGCCCCCCGCGGGCCGGCTGATTCGGGTCTAATCTAACCCAGCGGAATCCGACAGCAAACCCAAAAATTAACAAATGTTAAAGCGTGTGATCTGAGTGTCTTTTGGATTACAGCCCGACACGACATCGCAAAGGTAATGCGAGCTTTATTAAACCGAATGGTTGACAATGCGTTTCCGGCTGGGATATTGAACTGTATGGTTTAATGTGATCCGGTCAGATCATCGGAACGAGGAGAAGGTCAATGCGTGAATTCGGTGTCGTCACCGCGCCCAACACGGTTCGGCTGGAGCGCGTGTTTCCCGGGCCGATCGAGCGGATATGGGCCTATCTGACCGAGCCGGAGAAGCGCCGCGTCTGGCTGGCGGCGGGACCGATGGCCGACCATGTCGGCGGCGTGGTCGAACTTCGTTTCAGGCACTCCGAGCTTTCGCATGAGGCGACACCGGAGCGTTTCGGGGAGAACGGCAAGGAATTCAAAAATGTCGGCGAGGTGACGGCATGCGAGCCGCCGCATTTTCTGAGCTTCACCTGGCCGAGCAGCGGCGGGGACATGTCGGAAGTGACCTTTGAGCTGTCGCCTCAGGGCGACGACGTTCTCATGATACTGACGCATCGCAGGCTTGCCGATCGCCTGGAAATGACCAGCGTCGCCAGCGGCTGGCACACCCATCTCGGCATCCTGGAAGACCAATTGGCAGGCCGAAAGCCGCGTGGTTTCTGGTCGACGTTTGCCCAATTGGAGAAGGAGTATGAGAAGCGTCTGTCTTCGTGACGCTATCAGCCAATTTCATCCTGTCTGCTGCCCAAGCAAGAAACTTGCATCCCTTGCCACAAACGCGTACTGAGAATAAAAATATTCACTGCGAGTGAAATCTCAGCGCAAGGAGAGGCGGGCTTGGCAAAGAAGGCTTCACAGGCAACGACACAGGTCGGCAAACCAGCCGCGGGCGTTTCGGTTCGGCCGTTGAAAGTGGTCGACGGCGATCTTCACAACACCGCGCTGAAGCAGAACCCGCATGCGGTGCGCGATACGCGCGAAAACGTGCTGGAAGTGGCGATCGGCCGCGAGGTGCGCGCTTTTCGCAAGAAGCTCGGCATCACCGTTGCCGATCTTGCGGCTGCGACCAATATCTCGCTCGGCATGTTGTCCAAGATCGAGAACGGCAACACTTCGCCGTCGCTGACGACGCTGCAATCCCTGTCGCGGGCGCTCGGCGTGCCGGTGACGGCGTTCCTGCGCCGCTTCGAGCAGGAGCGCAACGCGGTCTTTGTCAAGGCGGGCGAGGGCGTCGATGTCGAACGCCGCGGCACGCGCGCCGGCCATCAGTACACGCTGCTCGGCCATGTCGGCTCCAACACCAGCGGTGTCGTGGTCGAGCCCTATCTGATCACGTTGAGCGAAGATTCGGACGTGTTTCCGACCTTCCAGCATGACGGCATGGAGTTCCTCTACATGCTGGAGGGCGAGGTGGTCTATCGCCACGGCGATAACCTCTACCGGATGACGCCGGGCGACAGCCTGTTTTTCGATGCCGATGCGCCGCATGGGCCGGAAGAGCTGACCAAGCTGCCGATGCGCTATCTCTCGATCATCTCCTACCCGCAGGGCAGCGGCGGCGATTGAGTTTGCTGTCGTCGGCAATTCCGCAAAATCGGCGCTGCCCCTCACCCTTACCCTCTCCCCGTGAGAAACGGGGAGAGGGGGCGTCAGCGTTGGAACTCCCTCCTTCCCGTCATTTACTGGGAGAAGGGACAAGCGGCGAGGTTGCAGAACCCCCTCTCCCCGTTCTTCACGGGGAGAGGGTAAGGGTGAGGGGCTGCTCCGCGCTGCAAACCTTAATCCGGCCCAAAGCCCGGCGAGGTCGCTGCGCCGTCGTCATATTGCGACAGCCATTCGAGCACCGTCGGCCGATAGCGCGACAAACCCTTGTAGTCGGCAAGCTCGGTCGGCAAGTCGCGCAGGACGCGGTGGAAACGGCGCGCCCATTTCGGCGAGGTCACCAGTTCGTCCATCTTGATCAGGTAGCAGCGGATCGGGAACACCAGCGCATTGGAGCGCGGCAGCCGCCAGAAGCTTTGCAGCTCGACGCGTAGATGCACCTTCTGGCCTACATTCTCCGGCGTCACCGTCGCGCGGTCGGTGCCCCATTTGTGATAGTTTTCGGGACTGGTGTCGAGGCGCGGATTGATCGTCATCGTCCAGTTCAGGCGTCGAGCCGGCGCGCCCTGCTGGATGTTGGTGAGGAACTTCAGCGCACGGGTGAAGATGCCCTTTTCATGCGCCAGCGGCACCGGGGCGTGCCATTCGAAGAAGTTCATGCCGATGTCGAAATCGAGCGACCAGTCGGCCTGGGTGGTGACGATGCCGGCATCCATCCAGAGGTTGCCGTCGCGCTGGTCGAGGATGCAGAAATCGCCCTGGCTCTGGCGAGTGATGTATTCCATCGGCCCATAGGGCAGGGTGGAGACGTCGCCGAAGGTGAAACGGTCATCGATGCCGAGCGGCCGGTTGATCCAGTGCCATTTGTCGCCATCGCGGGCCAGCGAGAAATGCTCGGGATAGCTCTCGGCCTTGGAGGTCATCAAGAGTTCGAGCAGGTCCCAGCCGGCCAGCGTCATATGCGGCAGCGACTGGCAGCGCAGCGGGTCTTCCGCCAGCACCAGCGCCCGGTCTTGCATCTCCGAGACATAGTGCTCGTCGACGTCGATGCCATGCTCGAGCACGCTGCCTTTCGGACCGGGCACATGCGGCTCGATGTTGACCGCAAACATGTAAGCGTCTTCATGGAACGGGAACGGAAACCGCCTGATATGCTCGGGACTGTTCCTGAAGGTGAAATCGTCGCGAAACGTTTCCTTCCTGAAATTGATTCCCATTTTCTTTCCCCTTCGAGCTAGCGTTCAAGTACGAGGGATTTTCCTTCGAACCGCGAAACGCATGGCATGATCTTGCAGCCGGAGCGGTGTTCTTCTTCCGACAGCCAATGGTCGTTGTGCAGGAACTTGCCGTCATAAGAGACGACATTGGTCTCGCACTGGCCGCAGACGCCACCGCGGCAGAGATAGGGCGGATCGACGCCCGCTGCCTCGATGGCTTCGAGCAGGCTCTGCTGCTCACCGACGCGGATCTGCTTGCCGCTGACGGCGAGCGTCACATCGAAGGGTTTGCCCGGCTGGGGTGCTGCGAAATGCTCGTAGTGCACCGTCTCGTTCGGCCAGCCGGCCTCGGCTGCGGTCCTGCGCACCCAGTCGATCATGCCGGCCGGGCCGCAGATATAGAGATGGGTGCCGAGCGGCTGCGACGACAGGAGCTTTTCGAGCGGCAGCTTTTCGTCGCGGTCGTCGTGGTAGAGATGGATGCGCCTGCCATAGCGGGCCTGCAGCACGTCGGCATAGGTGCCGAGCGCTTCGCTGCGGCAGGTGTAGTGCAGTTCGAAATTGCCGCCTTCGCCGGCAAGCTGCGAGGTCTGCGCCATGAAGGGCGTGATGCCGATACCGCCGGCGATCATCAGATGCTTCCTGGCCCTGAGATCGAGCGAGAACAGGTTGACCGGATTGCTGATGACCATGCGCTGGCCGGGCTTTACCCGGTTGTGCATGAACAGCGAGCCGCCGCGCCCGATATCGTCGCGCCGCACGCTGATCGTGTAGTCGGTGGTGTCGAGCGGCGAACTCATCAGCGAATAGGGGTTGAGGCGCGTACGATCGTCGTCGCGCATCTCCACCACCACATGCGCGCCGCCCGAAAAGGTCGGCAGGATGGCGCCGTCCGTGCGCCGGAAATGGAAGCGCTTGACCAGTTCGTTAACGGGGACGACATCGGTGACGGTGACGTCGATCTTGCTCGTTCCGGCGCTCAACGGAAAATCTCCTCTTTTGGAGGGTTCTCGGTCGGGTCCTCCGCATTGATGCACACGCCCTGGAAGGCGGCGATGCGGCGCGAATAATGATCGCGTACCAGAAGAAGCAGGCCACAATGCGAACAGGTCGCCGGCTGGGTCGTCACATTCTCGGTAATGCCCTTGCAGTGGACGCACTGGACGCGCCGCGCCAGCGAGCCGCGCTGCTCGGTCTGGATCGAGGTGTGGTCGATGCCGGCTTCAAGGGCAGCCTGCATGGCCTGGCCGATCAGCCCTTCGGTGCCGGAAAGATAGACGCGCAGGCCCATATGCGCCGTCGCAAGCGTCTGACGCAGGCGCGGCAGGGCGCTGGCTAGGGAAGGCCCTTCATAGAATTGCGCCGGCTGGAGCTTCTTCAACGGCTCCACATATTTCGTGCCGGTGGCGCCGGGAACGAACATGATGTGGGCATCGGCGAAGAAGCCGGCGGGCGCGCTATTGGCCATGTCGAGGATCGCCGCCGCGCCCTCGGCGTCGGCGATGAAGAGGTGATGCTTTCCCGGCTGCGGCGAGAGTGTGCCATAGACGGGTCGGCTCAGTATGGTCTTTGCCGTCATTGCCGGCTCAACCCTTTGCGGTGCGCTTCAGCTTCTTCGGATCGTCGAACGGCAGCGGTTGCGCCGTCGCCTTGATCTTGCCGCTAGCGTAGTGGATTTCAAGCGGCGTGCCGGCGACCGCGCAATCGACCGGCATGCGGGCGATGCCCATCGATTTCTTGACCAGCGGCGAATACATGGCGCAGGTGACGACGCCGACCTGCTTGCCGTCCTTGAAGATCGGCGCGCCTTCGTCGGCCGGTTCCTTGCCTTCCAGCAGCACGCCGTAAATCTTGAAGCGTTCCTTGCCTTTCAGGCGGTAGTGCTCCTCAGCACCGCGGAAGCCGGTCTTGCCCGGGCTGACGGTGAAGTCGAGGCCGAGTTCCCACAGCGTGTCGCCGGGGCCTTCGTTCTCGAACGGGTACTTTTGGGAATTGTCGTAGGGGTAGAAGAGCAGGTAGCTCTCGACCCGCAGCATGTCGAGCGTGGTGAAGCGGCAGGGGATGATGCCCATGTCCTTACCTTCTGCGAGGATCGTATCCCAGACCGTGCCGGCATCCTGGCCGCGGCAGAAGATTTCATAGCCGCGCTCGCCGGTGTAGCCGGTGCGCGAAATCATCACCGGGAAGCCGAACAGACGCGTCTGCATGTGATGGAAGTAATTCAGGTCGCGAATGCCCGGCACATGCTTGGCGAGGAAGTCGACGGCAAGCGGTCCCTGCAGCGACAGGTCGTGAAGATTGTCGTCGAAGCGCAGCGACACGTCGCGGCCCATGGCGGCGCGCTGCAGTTCCTCATGGCCGGTGCCCGAACCATGCACGACCATCCATGAATTCGGGCCCATGCGGTAGAGGATGCAGTCGTCGGTGAATTTTCCCGCTTCGTTGAGCATGCAGGCATAGACCGACTTGCCGGGATAGACCTTCTCGACATCGCGCGTGGTGGCGAGATCGAGCAGATGGGAGGCGTGCGGGCCGTTGACGTGGACCTTCTTCAGGCCCGAGACATCCATCAGCCCGGCCTTGGTGCGGATCGCGACATATTCCTCGTCGGCGTCCTTGTCGTAGGTCCAGGCAGTGCCCATGCCGCTCCAGTCTTCGAGCTTGGAGCCGAGGGCGCGATGGCGGTCAGCGAGGGTCGAGAATCTCCAGGAAGCAGTCATCTGATACATCTCCCATTTGCACTTTGCTTGATTTCGCCCCCGCGCGAAATGCTGCAACTTTGATTGCCAGCCATAGTGCCTCAAATTTCCGGACACGCAACACTGTAGTGCAAAAAATTTCATTATCAGGCAAAATCAGGAATTGCCGGCGACAAGTCCTTGGGCGCAGGTTTCGCTAGAAAAAGGACCTGAATTCGCTCCGCGATATTCCGGTGCGTTATGGTTTACGCCGCGTAAATACGCCTTGACATCGGGGTTGCGCGGGTATTTTCTTCGCAAACAAAAATGTTGCCTGGCAGTATAATTCCCACGGGGAAAGCGGCGCTCCGCCAGGCCAATACGAGCGCTGTCGAAAGGGAGAGAAATGTCGGACCTCAATCAGCGGATTGAGGCCATGTACCGTTCTGACGTGCGCGGTGCGTGGCTTCTCGTAGTACTTCTCTGGATAACCCTGCTCTTCGTCCTGTTCATGACCTGGCCCTACATCCCCAATAGCGGGATCAGGGTTGCGGTGGTCGTTGCTGCTGCCGCGGTGCTCATTTTCAACACCGCCGCGATCCGGGCGATGGTCAAGCACTACGCCGAAGACAAGCACTTCATCTACGGGCTGGATATCCAGCATCTGGACGCGGCGAAGCGGGAGAAGAATCTCTAGCGCTCTGGCAGGTTTTGGGAGGACAAAGAATGCCGAAATATATACCACCCGAACAACCGAAAGTGATGCAGGTCATCGACATCGCCTTCATCGTTGTCGCTATCTTCGTGGCGCTGTGGCTGCCGCTGAAACTTGGCCTTGCCGGTGTTTCCAAGGCCATCGACAAGATCGAGAACCCGACCTGGGAAAGCCTGGGGCAAAACCCGACCATGGTCGGATTCTGGGAGAAGCTCGGTTACGACCCGACGACCGCCCACGACATCATCCAGAACAAGTTCCACTACACCTGGGACATCACCACGCTGCTCGTCATGGTCGTCGTGGTCGTCGGCTATTTCATCTTTCTCTTCCGCGCCTCCGACAAGGAATACCGCGAAGTGATCGACGAAAAGTTCGGCGACAAGAAATAGGAGCGAAACGATGTGGTTCACACTTTCCTATGTCGCCTGGGCGCTTTCGGCGGTTCTCGCCGCCTGGATGCTCTTCGACTGGTTCAAGACCGACACGACCTATTCGGAAGACGTGCTGACCTCCTCGCGCGAAGGCGAGATCGAGGCAGCCACCGAAAAACACAAGCTCTGAGGGCGTTCGATGACTGACGCTGCAATCACTACCTCACCGTCGACGGTGGCGCCCGGCCAGCGGGTTTCGCTGCTGCGCGTGCTCGGCCCGGCCCATGTCTGGGCATTGGGCGTCGGCATCGTGCTGGTCGGCGAATATACCGGCTGGAACTTCGCCGTCGACAAGGGCGGCTCGCTGGCCGCGCTGATCGTCTGCTGGTTCATCGGGCTGCTCTACACTTCGGTCGCGATGATCGATTCCGAAGTGACCTCCACGGTCGCCGCCGCCGGCGGCCAGTATGCGCAGGCCAAGCATATCGTCGGCCCGTTGATGGCTTTCAATGTCGCGCTCTATCTCGTCTTTGCCTATACGATGCTCGAGGTTTCCGACGCTATCCTCGTTGGCGACCTGATCGTGACGGTGGCCGGAACCGAAGGGCTGGAACGGCACGCTTTCGTCGTGCTGACCATCGTCGTGCTTGCCTGGCTCAACTATCGCGGCGTGCTGATGACGCTCAACGTCAACTTCGTCATCACCGCGATCGCCTATGTCGCCATCATCATCCTGTTCTTCTCGGTCCAGCCGTGGAGCCAAGGCACGGTGCTGAAGCTCGGGGATCTGATCACGCCGGAAAACGCGCTGCCCTATGGCTGGATCGGCGTTCTTGCGGCCTTCCATTTCGGCATCTGGTTCTATCTCGGCATCGAGGGCACGACGCAGGCCGCAGAGGAAGTGCGCTCGCCGGCGCGTTCGCTGCCTTACGGCACCATGGCCGGCATGATCACTCTGCTGATCGGAGCGGCAATGACCTGGTATGTCTGCGCTTCGCTGCTGCCGTGGGAGTATCTCGGCTTCACCTTCTTCCCACTGTTCGACGCGGCGAGGGCAACGGGCTCGGGCTTCCTCGAGACGCTGCTGTTCTGGGGCACGGTGCTGGCGGCTGTCGCTTCGGCTAATGGCTGCATCAACGATGCGGCACGCGCCTGGTTCTCGCTCGGCCGCGACCGCTACCTGCCGACATGGTTCTCGGCGGTGCATCCGAAATACCGTACGCCCTACCGGTCGATCCTGTTCCTGCTGCCGATCGCGCTGGCCTTCGCCTTCATCGCAGACTTGAACCAGGCGATCACCTTCTCGATCCTGTCGGGCCTGCTCGGCTACACCTTCATGTCGATCAACATCATGATGTTCCGCAGGAAGTGGCCGCTGGGCTCGATCCGCAGAGGCTATACGCATCCGTTCCACCCAATGCCGGCGATCGCGCTTCTGTCGATCTGCGTCATCACCTATTTCGCGGTGTTCCTCGGATACGGTTCACAGCTCATCGCCATGACGCTGTTCTATATCGTCGTGTCGATCTGGTTCCATTTCTACCGCTACAAATACGTCCGGCGCGGCGACCAGTTCACCATGCCGTGGCCGAAGCCGATCGGCTACTGACGACCTGAAACCGGCGGCCCGCGCAACAGTTGCGGGCCGCCGAAACATCGCAAGGCAAGCGGAGCGATCATCGTGAAAACCGCACTCGGCATCCTGCTTTTCGCGCTTGTGGCGTGGCAGCTCTTCCGTATGTTCCAGCGCAGCCGTGAGACTGTGGCTGAGCGGCAAGGGCTTCTGTTCAGCACGGTGAAAGAGTTGCTTGAGAACCCGGTCGTGCGTGAACTTCAGGCACCGGACCATCCCGTCTTGGAAGGGCAGTTCCGTGGCCTGCCGGTGCAGCTTCGCCCGGTGGTGGACACGCTTGCGGTGCGCAAGCTGCCGAGCCTGTGGCTTCAGGTGACGATCCCGATCGCCACTAGCGTTGGCGGCACGTTCGATTTCATGATGCGGCCTGCCGGGCCGACCAGCTTTTCGAACTTCGACCACCTGCCGCATATCGTGGCGTCGCCTGCCGGATGGCCGGAGGACGGCCTGCTGCGCAGCGACGATCCGCACGATATGCCGCGGCCGGCTGCGGTTGCGCCGGCGCTGCCGCTGTTTGCCAATCCGCGCATGAAGGAATTCCTGGTTTCGCCCAAGGGCGTGCGCATCGTGATCCAGATCGCGGAGGCGAACCGCGCGCAATATGGCGTCTTTCGGCAGGCGGAGTTCGGCGACATCGTCATCAATCCTGACCTTATCGAGGTGGTGCTCAACCGGATGGTGGCAGTAGTCTACAATCTGCGCCAACCGATGGAGGTGGCAGCATGACGATGGTTGCCGAGGCGAAAGAGCCATTCAAGCCGCTGGCGATCCTGGCTGCTTCCATACTGGTGCCGGGCGCGGGACATCTGCTGCTCGGCTATGCGCAGCGCGCGCTGATGTTCCTGTTCTTCATGGCGGTATTCGGCTGGGTCGGCATCCGGCTGCTGCCGGACGGCTCGTTTTTCGCGCGCCATTCCGGAGCCATTCTGATCTATGGTTTCTGCGTGCTCGATGCCTACAAGATCGCACGGATCCAGCACGAGAAATGGCGCTTTGCGCGAAGGCAGGAAAACACGCCGCCAGCGGCGTGATGCCACGACATACCGAGGGCACGCCGGGGACGGCGCTGGACTGTTTAAAGTCGCGCCTTTCTTTTCTCACATGAAAAAAACATTCATATGGGTTGAACTCAATTTTCAAAACTGCTAGCCATTGAAGTCAGAAAACTCGCAAGGAGGTTCAGGCCGATGTGTGGCATTGTTGGACTGTTTCTTAAGGATAAATCGCTGGAGCCTCAGTTGGGCGCCATGCTGTCGGAAATGCTGGTTCTGTTGACCGATCGCGGGCCGGACAGCGCCGGCATCGCTATCTATGGCGCGTCGCAGAAAGATCACGGCAAGCTGACGATCCAGTCGCAGCAGCCGGCGCGCGATTTTGCCGGGCTGGAAGCCGAACTCGGCAAGAAGATCCGCGCTTCGGTGACGATGCTGGTGAAATCCACCCACGCCGTGCTCGACGTGCCGCGCGACAAGCTCGAAGCGGCACGTGATGCCATTGCCGAACTGCGCCCCGATGCGCGCGTGATGGGCATGGGCGATACGATCGAGATCTACAAGGAAGTCGGCCTGCCCGAGAAGGTGGCGGAACGCTTCGAAGTCTCGAAGATGAGCGGCACGCATGGCATCGGCCACACCCGCATGGCGACCGAATCCGCTGTCACCACCATGGGTGCGCATCCGTTCTCGACCGGGTCGGACCAGTGCCTCGTGCACAACGGTTCGCTCTCCAACCACAACAATGTGCGCCGCGAGCTGAAGCGCGAGGGCATGACGTTCGAGACCGAGAACGACACCGAAGTCGCTGCCGCCTACCTGTCGCACAAGATTTCCAACGGCCAGGATCTCGGCCAGGCGCTGGAATCCAGCCTCAGTGATCTCGACGGCTTCTTCACCTTCGTCGTCGGCACCAAGAACGGCTTCGGCGTGGTGCGCGATCCGATCGCCTGCAAGCCTGCGGTTCTGGCCGAAACCGACCAGTATGTCGCCTTCGGTTCCGAATACCGCGCGCTGGCCAAGCTGCCCGGCATCGACGGCGCGAAGGTCTGGGAGCCGGAACCCTCCACCGTTTATTTCTGGGAGCACTGAAACCGTGAAACACGATGTCGTCAATGTAGCGGAAAGGAGCTCCGGCATGCAGGTCTTCGACCTTGCAAAGTCAACGCTGCGTGAACTCAACCAGGCGCTTCACAACGTCCAGAACGGCTCCAACGAGACCGCCTGGGAAGTGCTCAATCCGAAGGGCAGCCACGCGGTCGCGGCGGGTGTCGATGCGCCGATCAGCGTCGATGTGCGCGGCAGCGTCGGCTACTATTGCGGCGGCATGAACAGCGAAGCCACTATCACGGTGCACGGCTCGGCCGGCCCCGGCGTCGGCGAGAACATGATGTCGGGCTCGATTGTCGTGAAGGGCGACGCCAGCCAGTATGCCGGCGCCACCGGCAAGGGCGGGCTGCTGGTGATCGAGGGCAACGCCTCGTCGCGCTGCGGCATCTCGATGAAGGGCATCGACATCGTCGTCCACGGCAATATCGGCCATATGTCCGCCTTCATGGCGCAGTCGGGCCATCTCGTGGTGCTGGGCGATGCCGGCGATGCGCTGGGCGATTCCATCTACGAGGCGAAGCTTTTCGTGCGCGGTAACGTCAAGAGCCTGGGTGCCGACTGCATCAAGAAAGAGATGCGGCCGGAGCATATCGCCAAGCTCAGGGATCTGCTCGACCGCGCGGGCGTCAAGGACGTCAAGCCGGAGGAGTTCACGCGTTACGGCTCAGCCCGCACGCTCTACAATTTCAACATCGACAATGCCGACGCGTATTGAGGCAAGATCAGAATGACCTATCAGAACCCGCCGACGAAGCCCCGATACTCTGCGACATTCGACGAATATACGCTGTCGGAAATCCGCCGCGCCGCCGCTACCGGCATCTATGACATTCGTGGCGCCGGCGCGAAGCGCAAGCTTCCGCATTTCGACGATCTGCTGTTCCTCGGAGCCTCGATCTCGCGCTATCCGCTCGAAGGCTACCGCGAAAAGTGCGACACCAGCGTTGTGCTCGGTGCGCGCCATGCCAAGAAGCCGATCGAGCTGAAAATTCCGATCACCATTGCCGGCATGAGCTTCGGTTCGCTGTCGGGTCCGGCCAAGGAAGCGCTTGGCCGTGGCGCCTCGCTCTCCGGCACTTCCACGACCACCGGCGACGGCGGCATGACCGAGGAAGAGCGCGGCCATTCGCAGACGCTGGTCTATCAGTATCTGCCGTCGCGCTACGGCATGAACCCGCGCGACCTGCGCCGCGCCGATGCGATCGAGATCGTGGTCGGGCAGGGCGCAAAGCCCGGTGGCGGCGGCATGCTGCTCGGCCAGAAGATTTCCGACCGCGTTGCCGAAATGCGCACGTTGCCCAAGGGCATCGACCAGCGCTCGGCCTGCCGTCATCCTGACTGGACCGGCCCGGACGACCTCGAAATCAAGATCCTCGAAATCCGCGAGATCACCGACTGGGAAAAGCCGATCTATGTGAAGGTTGGCGGCGCGCGTCCCTATTACGATACCGCGCTTGCGGTGAAATCGGGTGCCGATGTCGTCGTGCTCGACGGCATGCAGGGCGGCACTGCTGCCACGCAAGAAGTGTTCATCGAAAATGTCGGCCAGCCGACGCTCGCCTGCATCCGGCCCGCCGTCCAGGCACTGCAGGACCTCGGCATGCATCGCAAGGTCCAACTCATCGTTTCCGGTGGCATTCGCAACGGCGCCGACGTCGCCAAGGCGATGGCGCTGGGTGCCGATGCGGTGTCGATCGGTACTGCGGCGCTCGTGGCGCTCGGCGACAATGATCCGCGCTGGGAGGCCGAGTACCAGGCGCTCGGCACGACGGCCGGTGCTTACGACGACTGGCACGAAGGAAAGGATCCTGCAGGCATTACCACGCAGGATCCGGAGCTGATGAAACGTGTCGATCCGGTCGCTGCGGGAAGGCGATTGGCGAATTATCTGAAAGTGATGACGCTGGAGGCACAGACCATCGCGCGCGCCTGCGGCAAAAATCATCTCCACAATCTCGAGCCGGAGGATCTCTGCGCACTGACAATCGAAGCCGCCGCAATGGCTCAGGTGCCGCTGGCGGGAACCAGCTGGATACCGGGAAAGAACGGTTTCTGATCAAAAAATAAGATCAAAAATAATAAGAGAGGAACATGCCATGGGAACGGCATTCGAAAGCAAACGGGGAACTGCTGTGGCAAACGATCTCGCAGAATTCGCAAAGGCGAATAACGTCAAATATTTCATGATTTCCTATACGGACCTGTTTGGCGGCCAACGCGCCAAGCTGGTTCCGGCGCAGGCGATCTCGGACATGCAGAAGGAAGGCGCGGGCTTCGCCGGTTTCGCGACCTGGCTCGACCTGACACCGGCGCATCCCGACATGCTGGCCGTGCCCGACGCTTCCTCCGTCATCCAGCTGCCGTGGAAAAGGGACGTGGCCTGGCTTGCCTCCGACTGTGTCATGGAAGGCAAGAGCGTTGCGCAGGCGCCGCGCAACACGCTGAAGCGGCTGGTGGCGGAAGCCGCCGAAGAGGGCATGCGCGTCAAGACCGGCGTCGAGCCCGAATTCTTCCTGACCACGCCGGGTGGCGAGAAGATTTCCGACGAATACGATACGGCGACGAAGTCCTGCTACGACCAGCAGGCGGTGATGCGGCGCTATGATGTCATCGCCGAGATCTGCGATGCCATGCTGGAACTCGGCTGGCAGCCCTACCAGAACGACCATGAGGATGCGAACGGCCAATTCGAGATGAACTGGGCTTTCGACGATGTGCTGAACACCGCCGACAAGCACTCCTTCTTCAAGTTCATGACCAAGTCGATCGCCGAGAAGCACGGCCTGCGCGCCACCTTCATGCCCAAGCCGTTCCAGGGCCTGACCGGAAATGGCTGCCACGCCCATATCTCGGTGTGGGACCTCGACGGCAAGAGCAACGCCTTCGCCGACAAGAATGCCGAGCTGGGCCTCTCGGCCAAGGGCAGACACTTCCTCGGCGGCATCATGAAGCATGCTTCAGCACTTGCCGCGATCACCAATCCGACGGTCAATTCCTACAAGCGCATCAATGCGCCGCGCACCGTTTCGGGCGCGACCTGGGCCCCAAACACGGTGACCTGGACCGGCAACAACCGCACCCACATGGTGCGCGTGCCAGGCCCCGGCCGCTTCGAGCTTCGCCTGCCCGACGGTGCGGCCAACCCATATCTGATGCAGGCCGTCATCATCGCTGCCGGCCTCGACGGTATTCGTACCAAGGCGGATCCCGGGGAGCGCAGCGACATCGACATGTACAAGGACGGCCATACCGTCACCAACGGCCCGAAGCTGCCGCTGAACCTGCTCGATGCGCTCCGCGAATACGACAAGGACAGCGGGCTGAAAGCGGCGATGGGCGAGGAATTCTCCAGTGCATTCCTGAAGCTCAAGCATCAGGAATGGAATGCCTACGCCTCCCACTTCACGCAGTGGGAACGCGAAAACACGCTCGACGTGTAAGTCGGAAATAGCAGGCCTGCGCGGCGGAAAACCTTGATGAAATATTCGATCTTCTCTCTCGCGCGGGCAGCCCTTTCAGGACACAAGAACTGGCCCCGTACCTGGCGCGATGCCCAGCCGAAGAACCATTACGACGTGGTGATCATCGGCGGAGGCGGGCATGGTCTGGCGACCGCCTATTTCCTCGCCCACAAATACGGCATCCGCAATGTCGCGGTGCTGGAGAAGGGCTGGATCGGCTCGGGCAATGCCGGCCGCAACACCACCATCGTGCGCTCCAACTACATGCTGCCCGGCAACACAGGCTTCTATGAGCTTTCGATGAAGCTGTGGGAGCGGATGGAGCAGGATCTCAACTACAACACGATGATGAGCCAGCGCGGCATCGTCAATCTTTACCACTCCGATGCGCAGCGCGACGCCTATGCGCGGCGCGGCAATGTCATGCGCATCAACGGCATCGATGCCGAACTGCTCGACCAGGATCAGGTTCGCAAGATGATGCCGTTCCTGAATTTCGACAATGCGCGCTTTCCCATCCAGGGCGGGCTGCTGCAACGCCGCGCCGGCACGGCGCGCCATGACGCCGTGGTGTGGGGCTACGCCCATGCCGGCGACAGGCTCGGCGTCGACATCATCCAGAATTGCGAAGTTACCGGCTTTACCCGCGACCAGAACGGCAAGGTCACCGGCGTCGAAACCTCGCGCGGCGCGATCGGCGCCGGCAAGGTCGGCATGGCGGTGGCCGGCAACTCATCGCGCGTCGCGGCAATGGCCGGCATGCGCCTGCCGATCGAAAGCCATGTGTTGCAGGCCTTCGTCTCGGAGGCGATCAAGCCGCTCATCCCGGGCGTCATCACCTTCGGGGCCGGCCACTTCTATGTCAGCCAGTCCGACAAGGGCGGGCTGGTCTTCGGCGGCGACATCGATGGCTACAATTCCTATGCCCAGCGCGGCAACATGCCGGTGATGGAAGACGTCTGCGAAGGCGGCATGGCGCTGATGCCGATGATCGGCCGCGTGCGCCTGCTGCGCCAGTGGGGCGGCATCATGGACATGTCGATGGACGGCACGCCGATCATCGACAAGACACCCATCGACGGGCTCTATCTCAATGCCGGCTGGTGCTATGGCGGCTTCAAGGCGACGCCGGGCTCGGGCCTCGTCTTCGCGCATCTGATCGCCACCGACACGCCGCATGAAGAAGCAAAACGCTTCCGGCTCGACCGTTTCCAGCGCGGCGCGATGATCGACGAAAAGGGCGTTGGCGCCCAACCGAACTTGCACTGAAGGCGGATCAGGAATGCGCATTGCATGCCCATTTTGTGGCGAACGCGAGAATGGCGAGTTCACCTATCTCGGTGACGCCAAGCCGAAGCGCCCGGCTATCGCCGCCATCGACGGCGGCGCAGGTGCGCCCGGCGAGGCGGAAGCCTTCTACGACTATGTCTATCTGCGCGACAATTTTGCCGGCGAGATGAGCGAGTACTGGTATCATGGCGGCGGCTGTCGCTCCTGGCTGGTCATCGAGCGCAACACGCTGACGCATGAGATCAAGTCGGTGAGTGCCGCACCCGGCGCAGGTGCGGCCAAGGCGGGGGCGAAGTAATGGCTTCCGCGCAAACCAACCGTCTCGCCAAGGGCGGACTGATCGACCGCAACGCGCCGCTTTCCTTCACCTTCGACGGCAAGGCGATGACCGGCTATGCCGGTGACACGCTGGCCTCGGCTCTGGTCGCCAACGGCGTCGCGCTGGTCGGTCGCTCGTTCAAATATCACCGCCCGCGCGGCATCCTGACCGCCGGCCCGGAAGAGCCGAACGCGCTGGTGGAGTTGCGCAGCGGCGCGCGGCGTGAGGCCAACACCAAGGCGACCACTGCCGAGCTTTATGACGGGCTCGATGCGCTGAGCCAGAACCGCTGGCCCTCGCTCGGCCTCGACGTGATGGCGGTGAATTCGCTGCTGTCGCCGATCTTCGTCGCCGGCTTCTACTACAAGACCTTCATGTGGCCGGCGAAGTTCTGGGAAAAGCTCTATGAGCCTGCCATCCGCCGCGCCGCTGGTCTTGGCCGCACGAGCGGGATCGCTGACCCGGATCACTATGAGAAGGCCTGGGCGCATTGCGATGTGCTGGTCGTCGGCTCCGGCCCTGCCGGTTTGGCTGCCGCTCTTGCGGCGGGCCGCGCTGGCGCGCGCGTGATCCTTGCCGAGGAAGACCGCCTGGCCGGCGGCCGGCTGAACAGCGACGGCGGCGAGATCGACGGCATGCCGGCGGGCGTATGGCTTTCCGGTGCGCTGACCGAACTGGAAGCCTTGCCGAATGTCCGCATCATGACGCGAACCGCCGTGTTCGGCGTTTATGACGGCGGCACCTATGGGGCGCTGGAGCGCGTCAACGACCATGTGCCGGTTCCCCCGGCGCACCAGCCGCGCCAGCGTCTCTGGCGTATCATCGCCAAGCGCTGTGTGGTGGCTGCAGGCGCGATCGAACGGCCGATCGTTTTTTCCGGCAATGACCGGCCGGGCGTGATGATGGCTTCGGCTGTGCGCACCTATGTCGAGCGTTTTGCTGCGGCTCCGGGCAAGCGGCTAGCGCTGTTCACCAACAATGACGATGGCTGGAAGACGGTCGAGACCGCGCACCGCGCCGGCATCGAAATCGCCGCCGTTATCGATTCCCGCAAGGATGTACCGCAGCATCATCGCGCGCTGGCGCAAAGCGGCGGCTTTGCCGTGCACAATGGCGTCGTCGTCGATGTTAAGGGTGGCAAGACAGGCATCAGCGGCGTCGAGGTGGCGCTGGCCAATGGCGGCCATGCGCAGATCACCACCGATGTGCTTGCCATGTCGGGCGGCTGGAACCCATCCGTCGGCCTGTCCTCACATCATCGCGGACGGCCGAAATGGCGCGACGATATTTCGGCCTTCGTGCCGGAGGGCGCGCCGGCGGGAATGCTTTCCGCAGGTGCGGCCAATGGCGATTTTTCGCTGAGCGCCTGCCTGCGCACCGGTCACGAGGCGGGGTTCGCTGCTGCATCCGATTGCGGCTTTGGTGGAAAGAGTGGCAGCGCCCCCGTTGCGAACGACGAAGCCATTTCCATCTCACCGCTCTGGCATGTCGAGGGGCGGAAAAAGGGTTTTGTCGACTTCCAGCATGACGTGACCGCTTCTGACATCGCGCTGGCACAGCGCGAAGGCTTCGAATCCGTCGAGCACCTGAAGCGCTACACCACGCTCGGCATGGCGACCGACCAGGGCAAGAATTCGAACGTCACCGGCCTGGCGATCATGTCGGAGCTGACGCGGCGCTCGATCCCGCAGACCGGCACCACCATCTACCGCCCGCCGCATGTTCCGGTGGCGATCGGTGCCTTTGCCGGCCATCATCGCGACGAGAATTTCCATTCGGTCAGGCTGACGCCGTCGCATCACTGGGCTGCCGAGCGCGGTGCGGTATTCGTCGACACCGGTCTGTGGAAGCGCGCGCAGTGGTATCCGATTGCCGACGAGAACGACTGGCTGACCTCGGTCAACCGCGAAGTGCTTGCCGTCCGCAACGGCGTCGGCTTCTGCGATGTCTCCACGCTCGGCAAGATCGACGTGATGGGCAAGGATGCCGGCGCTTTCCTCGATCGGGTCTACATCAATGCCTTCGCTTCGCTGGCCATCGGCAAGGCGCGCTACGGGCTGATGCTGCGCGAGGACGGCATCGTCATGGATGACGGCACCACCTCGCGGCTGGCCGAAGACCACTATTTCCTCACCACCACCACGGCCAAGGCCGGGCCGGTGATGCAGTATCTCGAATTCTGCCGGCAGGTGCTGTGGCCGGAACTGGACGTGCAGCTCACCTCCTGCACCGACCAGTGGGCGCAGTTCTCCATCGCCGGGCCGAAGACCCGCGACCTGCTGCGCGAAATCGTCGACCCGGCGGAAGACCTGTCCAACGAAGGGTTTCCCTTCATGGGCGTGCGCGAGGTACGCCTGCGCGGCGGGCTGTTCGCGCGGCTGTTCCGCATCTCCTTCTCAGGCGAGATGGCCTTCGAAATCTCGGTTCCGGCCCGCTATGGCGACGCCATGGCGCGCAACCTGATGAAGGCCGGCGAGCCTTTCGGCGTCGTGCCTTACGGCACCGAGGCGCTTGGCGTGATGCGCATCGAAAAGGGCCATATCGCTGGTGCCGAACTCAATGGCGCGACGACGGCAGACGATCTCGGCCTCGGCAAGATGATGTCGAAGAAGAAGGATTTTGTCGGCCGCGTCATGGCCGGGCGCGAGGCGCTGACGGCGCCCGATCGTCAGGTCGTTGTCGGTCTGAAACCGGTCGACAAGGCAAGGCGGCTGCGCTCCGGCGCGCATATCATTCCGAAGGGCGCGGCAGTCGGCCCGGACACGGACCAGGGTTATGTGACCTCGGTCTGCCATTCGCCAATGCTCGGCCAGTGGATCGGCCTCGGCCTTGTCGAGCGCGGACGCGAGCGCATCGGCGAGATCGTGCGCGCGCATGACCCGCTGCGCGGCGAAGACTATGACGTCGAAATCTGCAATCCGGTCTTCTACGATCCCGAGGGAGGGCGTCAGCGTGGCTGATTTCGTCTGGACCACCCGTTCGCCGCTGCAGCAGGCGGTCATTGCCGGCAAACACGGCGCGGCGATTGTCAAGGCCGGCATCCGCCTGTCGGAAATACGCGATTTCGATCTGGTGCAGGTCTTTGTGCGGCGCGGGCAATGGGCCGCGACCGCCAAGGCGGCGGAAGCCTATTTCGGCGTTGCCGCACCGACCGGGCCAAAGGCGGTGACGGGCAAAAAGGGCGTGCTGGTCTGGTCCGGTGCTGACCAGTTCATGGCGCTGTCGCCGCGCCTTGGCACGATCCAGCCGATCGATGGCTTGCGCGGTGTCTTCGAGGGTTTCGCTTCGCTTTCCGACCAGTCCGACGGGCGCTGCCTGATCCGCCTGTCCGGCCCGCGCGTGCGCGACATGCTCGCGAAGGTGAACTCGCTCGACCTGCATGATGGCGTGTTTCCGATTGGGGCGGCCGCGACCACCTCCATCGATCACACGGCGGTCAATCTCTGGCGCGAGGCGGATGCGGCAGACGGCTCGCCGGTGTTCAACGTGCTGGTGTTTTCGAGCTTCGCCGACAGCCTGTGGCATACGCTGGTCGACTCGGCCGCCGAATATGGCATCGAGGTCGAAACCATATCCATTGCCGCGGGTTGATCGCAGTGCCTCGTTCTAATTGACAAGACTGCGTCGGTTGAGTTGGCCGCGGGCTGCTCCTAAGCTTTGCCGATCATGATGATTGGTCGCGCGGGCGGATCGCCCGGCGAGCCGGGAGGTCGGCATGAACAGCCACGTCAAATCGAATGCGAGATGCGAAGCTTCGAAGGATGGCCGAAGGCTGGTCGTCCTCGCTTTAGCAGCGAGCGTGCCTCTGCTTTGCGCGCTGGTTCTTTTCTTCGCGCTTCTCTCGAATGCTCGTGCCAGCGAAGAGCGCCTTTCGATGGCGCTTGGCGATTTCTATCTCGTCGATTCTTCCGGTGAGGTGCGCAATCAGGATGCCGAACACGACGCGCGGCTGAAGCGGTTCGACGAGATCATGCACGACGAATTGTCGAAGAGCGGAAAGTTCTCGCTGGCTGAGATGCAGTGCCCGGAAGCGGGCTGTACGAGCAAGGAGTTGCAGCTCGACCACATGCTGGACCGCGCGAAGGGGGCCGGCGCGCGCTTCGTCACCGTCGGCGCGGTCGAGAAGATGAGCACGCTGGTGCTTTGGACGCGCTTCGAGGTCTATGACGTGCCGAGCCGGCAGATCGTGTTCAACCGCCTGCTGACCTTTCGCGGCGACAATGACGAGGCTTGGCAGCGAGCGGCTCGCTATGCGGCAAGGGAGCTGATCAAGAACGCTCCGGTGAAGTGAGACGGCATTATTGCCTTCCCCTTGTTTGGGAGGGTCGCCGCGTGGGGTGATTGGAGCGATCCCGAATACACCGACCCGCCTTGCGTCCTGTAGTTCCCCCTCTCCGTCGCGCTTCGCGCGCCACCTCTCCCCATTTCATGGGGCGAGGAAAACCCAAGTCCTGAAACGCCTCGGCCTCGGAAAGTACCGGTTCCTCGCCCCATGAAATGGGGAGAGGTGGCTCGGCGAAGCCGAGACGGAGAGGGGAGCACCGTTGCCACAAACGCAAACGGCGCCGTTGCGGGCGCCGTCTTTGTTTGCCGGTAACGTGCTGCGACCTTGCCCTCCCTTGCAGGGCAGGCGGCTCAGTTCTCGCTCTAGAACAACCCCTCGATCTGCCCCTTGTCATTAAGGAAGATCCTCTCCGACGACGGTGTCCTGGGCAGGCCTGGCATGGTCATGACCTCGCCGCAGATGGCGACGACGAA
>NZ_JBBBDZ010000016.1:0-148089 GCF_037153935.1 Mesorhizobium sp. CCNWLY176 | reverse complement strand
GCGCCACGTACTAAACACTAGGAAGGCACGGCCAAGCGCCCCGCTTCCCGATCTTTGACAATGGCCAGATGCGAAAGCAGGCGTGGCGATGATGAAGCGCGCACCTTCCCTTCTCCCCTTGTGGGAGAAGGTGGCCGAGCGGAGCGAGGTCGGATGAGGGGTGTTGGACGGATCGCAGACGCCGGAATTTCTTCCAACACCCCTCATCCGTCTTGGCGCTGCGCGCCAATCCACCTTCTTCCACAAGGGGAGAAGGGAAGGCGAGCCCGGAACACCCGACTCAGCAAATATTTCGAAGGCCAAATTCATGACCACCGAAGACAACAATCATCGTTCGCGTTGAATATCTTTCGCCCAAAAGCCGGCCAATGAATTGATTGCCGCTTCCCCTGCGGAAGGCCTAACCTGTCCAGTTAACGTCCGGGGGCGGGCGTTAACCGAGAGGGGAACACCAACATGACCATAAAAGGCGCATCGCCCGATTTATACAATGAGGATCTTGCCCCGGCAAAGGTCCGAAACTGGGGACCGTTTTCGATCTTCAACGTCTGGACGTCGGACGTTCACAGCCTGTGGGGCTATTATCTCGCCGCCAGCCTGTTTCTGTTCTGCGGCGGCTTCGTCAACTTCATCATCGCCATCGGCATCGGCTCGCTGATCATCTACGTGCTGATGAACATGATCGGCTATGCCGGCATGAAGACCGGCGTGCCCTACCCGGTTCTGGCGCGTGCTTCCTTCGGCATATGGGGCGCCAACGTCCCTGCAATTGTGCGGGCTATCGTCGCCTGCTTCTGGTATGGCGCACAGACGGCCGCCGCATCCGGCGCAATCGTGGCGCTGCTGATCCGCAACGAAGGCATGCTTTCCTTTCACCAGAACAGCCACATGCTCGGCCATTCAACGCTGGAGGTCATCTGCTTCGTCATCATCTGGGCGCTGCAACTGCTGATCATTCAACGCGGCATGGAGACGGTGCGCCGCTTCCAGGATTGGGCCGGACCGGCTGTGTGGGTCATGATGCTGATCCTCGCCATATATCTCTGCGTAAAGGCCGGCACTTTCGCCATCACCAGCGATATTCCGATGGATGTGCTTCTGGAAAAAACCAAGGACGCAGGCGTGCCCGGCGTTCCCGGTTCGTGGACATCACTGTTTGCAGTGGCGGCGATCTGGGTGACCTACTTCTCGGCACTCTATCTCAACTTCTGCGACTTCGCCCGCTATTCGCCGGACAAGGCTTCGTTGCGGAAGGGCAATATCTGGGGGCTGCCGATCAACCTTATCCTGTTCTCGCTGGTTGCCGGCGTCACCACCATCGCCGCCTATGACGTCTATGGCGAAGTGCTGCTGCATCCCGACCAGATCTCGGCCAAGTTCGACAGCTGGTTCCTGGCGATGCTCGCTGCGCTGACCTTTGCGGTAGCGACCCTCGGCATCAATGTGGTGGCAAACTTCGTCTCGCCGGCCTTCGATTTCTCGAACGTCTTCCCGCGCCAGATCGACTTCAAGAAGGGCGGCTATATCGCGGCGCTTATCGCACTGGTGCTCTACCCGTTCGCACCGTGGGAGGGCAATGCGGCCACCTTCGTCAACATCATCGGCGCAACGATGGGGCCGATATTCGGCGTCATGATGGTCGACTACTATCTGATCCGCAAAGCCGAGGTCGACGTGGAGGCGCTTTACCGCGAGAATGGTGAATTCCGATTCCAGAGCGGCTGGCACGTCAATGCGTTCATCGCGGCCGGTATCGGCGCGCTGTTCTCGTCGATCCTGCCGAACTTCACCAACTGGCTGCCGTCATGGTGGGGCGTCTATGGCTGGTTCTTCGGCGTGGCGATCGCCGGCGTGATCTATTACGTGCTGCGCTCGGCAGCAGTCAGCGCCGGCGCGAAGACGGCGAAGGCGTAAGTCGCCTTTCCTTCTCCCCTTGTGGGAGAAGGTGCCTGAACGAAGTGAAGGCGGATGAGGGGTGTTGGACGGAGCGTTAAGCTGGAACACCCCTCATCCGACCTCCCCTTCGCAAGCTCAGGGTCGGCCACCTTCTCCCACAAGGGGAGAAGGAAGAGCTGCAGTTAGACCAGCCGCGACTGCTCCACCGCCGCTTCGATGAAGCTGGCGAACAGCGGATGCGGCTCCAGCGGGCGGCTCTTCAGTTCAGGGTGATACTGGACGCCGATGAACCAGGGATGGTCGGGATATTCGACCGTCTCGGGCAGCACACCATCGGGCGACATGCCGGCGAAGACCAGGCCGCAATCCTCGAGCCGCTCCTTGTAGTCGACGTTGACTTCGTAGCGGTGACGATGACGCTCCGAGATATCGGTGCTGCCGTAAATCTCGGCGATCTTCGACCCCTCGCCGAGCTTCGCCTCATAAGCGCCGAGCCGCATCGTGCCACCGAGATCGCCGGTTTCGCGGCGCTTTTCCAGCATGTTGCCGCGCAGCCATTCGGTCATCAGGCCGACCACCGGCTCTTCGGTCGGGCCGAATTCGGTCGAAGAAGCGTGCTCGACGCCGGCCAGCGAACGCGCCGCCTCGATGCAGGCCATCTGCATGCCGAAGCAGATGCCGAAATATGGCACCTTGCGTTCGCGGGCGAATTTCGCAGCCAGGATCTTGCCTTCGGATCCACGCTCGCCGAAACCGCCCGGCACCAGTATGCCATGGACCTTTTCGAGCCAGGGCGACGGGTCTTCCTTCTCGAAGATTTCCGATTCGATCCAGTCGAGTTTTACGCGAACGTTGTTTGCGAGACCGCCATGCGACAGCGCTTCGATCAGCGATTTGTAGGCGTCCTTGAGGCCGGTGTATTTGCCAACGATGGCGATAGTGACCTCGCCTTCGGGATTGTGAATAAGGTTCGACACGTTTTCCCAAGGGTCGAGGCGCGGCTTCGGTGCCGGATCGATGCCGAAAGCGGCGAGCACTTCCGAATCGAGGCCTTCCTTGTGATAGGCCAGCGGCACATCGTAGATGTGGCCGACGTCGAGCGCCTGGATGACGGCGGATTCGCGGACATTGCAGAACAGCGACAGTTTTCTGCGCTCTTCCTTGGGAATATCACGATCGGCACGCACCAGCAGGATGTCAGGCGCGATGCCGATGGAGCGCAGCTCCTTGACCGAATGCTGCGTCGGCTTGGTCTTCAGCTCGCCAGCGGTCGGGATGTAGGGCATCAGCGTCAGGTGGACGTAGACGGCGTTGTTGCGCGGCAGGTCGTTGCCGAGCTGGCGGATGGCCTCCAGGAACGGCATCGCCTCGATGTCGCCGACCGTGCCGCCGATCTCGCACAAGACGAAATCATAGTCCTCATTGCCGCCGATAATGAAATTCTTGATCTCGTCGGTGACGTGCGGAATCACCTGCACGGTAGCACCCAGATAATCGCCGCGGCGTTCGCGCTCGATAATGTTCTTGTAGATGCGGCCCGTCGTGATGTTGTCGCTCTGGTTGGCCGAGCGGCCAGTGAAGCGCTCGTAGTGGCCGAGATCGAGATCGGTCTCGGCGCCATCGTCGGTCACGAAGACTTCGCCGTGCTGGTAAGGCGACATCGTGCCGGGATCGACATTCAGGTAAGGGTCGAGTTTTCGGATGCGCACGCGATAGCCGCGCGCCTGCAAAAGGGCTCCAAGAGCCGCTGCTGCAATGCCTTTTCCGAGCGAGGAAACCACGCCGCCAGTGATGAATACATATCGCGCCATGGGAGTCATCGCTTAACGTTACAGGATTGATTCCGCCAGAAGAAAATACGCAACGCGTGCGTTTTCCCGGCTTGGTTTATATGGGTTCTTATCCGCCCAAACAAAAAGGGCCGGCTGGGCCGGCCCTTTTTGCCGTAAAATCAGAGTTTTACAGGACGACTACATCCGTACCCATCTTGACCCGGCGATAGAGGTCCATGACGTGGTCGTTGACCATGCGGAAGCAGCCGTTCGACGAATTGGTGCCGATGGTCTGCGGCTGGTTGGTGCCGTGGATGCGGATATGGGTGTCGCTCTTGCCCTGGTAGAGATAGATCGCACGTGCGCCGAGCGGGTTTTCGGGGCCGCCGGGCATACCGTCCTTGTACTGGCCGTATTTCTTCGGCTCGCGCTTCTGCATGTCGAGCGTCGGGATCCAGCGCGGCCATTCCTGCTTGTCGCCGACTTTCGCGGTGCCCTTGAACTCAAGCCCTTCGCGGCCGACCGCGATCGCATAGCGGCGGGCAGTGGAGGACGATTCCATGAGATAGAGATAGCGGGCACGGGTATCGATGACGATGGTGCCGCGCGGATAGCCCGAGAACTCGACCGACTGCGGCTCGAAGTCCGACTTCACCTTGAATTTCTTGTTGGCCTGCTTCTGCTCCAGCACCGCGTCAAGCGCGCGGGTCTGCGGCAGCATGTTCGGCGAGGATGGGTCGCCGCCGAACAGAACGGAGAGGAAGCCGCCCTGCGGACGATCCTGTGCTTCGCTGCGCAATTCACCGTTGTTGCCGGTCATCGCGATCGCAGAGGGATCGGCGAGCGGCACTGCCGCAACGGTCTGCACTTTGCCTTTCGCGCCTGCAAGCTTCCGATCTTCCTTGGCCTTGACCTTGGCATCGGCGACCGCCTTCTGCTGCTTGGCCTTTTCCTTGGCGGTAAGCTTCTTTTTCTTGTCGTTCTTGTCGACTTTCTGATCTTTGGTATCCGCCTCGACGGCCTTGCTCTTGAGCGGGAAAAGGTAAGTCTTGGCCGGAGTGGTTTCGGCATAGGCCGGAGCGGACACGCCAATGGCGGCGCAGAGGCCCAGTAGAATAAGGCTGCGAATAAGCATGATTGCGATCCCGAAATAAATGCAATGTCGGCACCGCATGGTTTATGCGATGCGAATGCCGACATTGCCGCTGCGGGATTTATAAGCAATTAACGCTGAAAATCACAAGGAGGGCTTGCTTCACGAAGCCGCGATTCTTAGCCGAAGAATCACCATTTGCGGCGAGTGTGTTCAAACAACAACAGGTTGCAGCCCGAAACGCGAAAAGCCCCTACTCCTAATGACTTAGCCCCGCCGGTAAGGGCGGGGCTAAGTCACGAAGTAGATCATAAGAAGATTACTGGTTCGGAACCTGAGGCGTTGCCGGCTGAGCCGGTGCCGTCGCCGGCGGCGTAGCCGCATCGCTGCCCGACGGAGGCGTGGTCACTGGGGCGGGCGTCGTGGCCGGCGGGGTGCTCGGAGCGCCGCCAAGCTGGTCGAGGACGCCACCACCGCTGCCGGTGCCGCCATTGTTGTTCGTGCCACTCTGCGTGGTCGGCACGCGGTCGAGAATGTCGATCGGGCGCTCGCCGTAACGGGCGATGATGGAAAGGATCAGCGACGTCGCGAAGAATGCCGCCGCCAGAATGGCCGTGGCGCGCGTCAGCGCGTTGGCGGCACCGCGTGCGGTCATGAAGCCCGAGCCGCCGCCAATGCCAAGGCCGCCGCCCTCGGAGCGCTGCAGAAGCACGACGCCGACAAGCGCGAGAACGACCATGAGATGGATGACGATGATTACGGTTTCCATGGATTTCCTGGCAAATTCTGGTTCGAGCGCCAAACGGCCCGTTATTTGGAGCGGCTCAATACAATGCTTTTGCAGCATTTCCAAGCCCGCGCCCGAATATGGGGCGCGAAGCGAGGTTTACAAACGCATTTTTCGGCAAAAGGTCACATCGCCTGGTAGGCTTCGGCTATGCCGAGGAAATCGGCAGCCTTCAGGCTGGCTCCACCGACCAATGCGCCATCGACATTGTCGATAGCGAGCAATTCGACCGCATTCGACGGCTTCACCGACCCGCCGTAAAGTATGCGCATCTTGCCGGCACCGGCGCCCAGCCTTTCCAGCAGGCGAGCGCGAATATGGGCATGCGCCTCGGCAATATCGGCCACAGTCGGCGTCAACCCGGTGCCGATCGCCCAGACAGGCTCGTAAGCGATCACAGCGTTAACCGGCGTTGCACTGGCGGGAACCGAACCTTCGATCTGCCGCGACAATATGTCGAGCGTCGCACCATTTTCACGTTCCGCACGCGTTTCGCCGATGCAGATGACGGCGACGAGCCCTGCCCGCCATGCAGCTTCGGCCTTGGCGCGGACGGCCGCGTCGTCTTCGCCATGGTCCGTGCGCCGTTCGGAATGGCCGACAATGACGTGGCTGGCGCCGACATCCTTAAGCATTTCAGCCGAAACGTCGCCGGTATGGGCGCCGCTTTCCTTGGCGTGGCAATCCTCGCCGCCGATGCGCACCGGCGTGCTGGCAGCGATTTCCGCTGCACGGAAAACAAGCGTGGCAGGCACGCAGACCAGCGCTTCCGTGTCGGCATCGAGCCCATGCATGAAACCGTGGGTGATCGCGCGAAGTTCGTTCAGCGAGGCGCTGGTTCCGTTCATCTTCCAGTTGCCTGCGACCAGCGGACGAATACCTGGTGTCATTGCTCTTCCCATCTTTATTGTAACGGCGACCCGCGCCCTCCCTACCAAAATCAGGCCACAAAGCAATCGACAGTGAGGCGGAAGGACGCTATTGCCCTTCGTTCAGACACCAAACACGCCTAAATACGCCAAGACCGGAACCGATCATGCTCAATAGCTTGCGAAATGCCGCTGGAACCTGGGTTGCGAAGCTTCTGCTTCTTATGCTGGTTGTCAGCTTTGCCGTCTGGGGCATTTCCGGGGAAATGATGAGTGGCGGTGGCGGCAACAAGGTGCTGACCGCCGGCGGCACATCGGTCTCCGTCAATGAATACCGTCTTGCCTATGACCGGCAGATCAATGCGCTGTCGCAGCAGTTCGGCCAGCGCATCACCCGCGAACAGGCAACTGCATTCGGCATAGACAATCAGGTCCTGGCGCAGCTCGTTGCCGGTGCTGTGCTGGACGAACAGGCGCGCAAGATGGGCCTCGGCCTTTCCAAGGACCGGCTTGCAGCCCTGACCGCCGAGGATACGGCATTCCAGGGACCGGACGGCCGCTTCAACCGCCAGCAGTTCGACTATGTGCTGCGACAGGTCGGCATGCGTCCGGACGACTATTTCGCTTCGCGAGGCCAGGTGGCGATCCGCCAGCAGATCGTCGAGGCGGTGTCCGACGGCATGAAAGCACCGGATACGTTCCTGCGCGCTTACGCGCTCTACCAGGGCGAGGATCGCACCGTCGATTATCTGTCTCTGCCCAAGTCGCTGGTCGAGCCGATCGCCGCGCCATCGCAGGATGTGCTGTCGAAATGGTTCGAAGAAAACAAGAAGACCTATGCAGCGCCTGAATACCGCAAGATCTCCTATGTGAAACTCGAACCTGCCGACATTGCCGACGAGGCGTCGGTGGGCGACGATCAAATTCGCGAGGATTACGAGAAGAACAAGGCGCGCTACACCACGCCGGAAACCCGGACGATCGAGCAACTGGTCTTCAAGACGCCGGAGGCGGCGAACGCCGCACTTGATTCGATCAAGGGCGGTGCGACCTTCGACAAGGTCGTGGCTGCCGAAGGAAAGACGCAGGCCGACACGCTTCTCGGCACCGTCGCCAAGGACCGGATTGCCGACAAGGCCGTGGCGGATGCCGCCTTCGCGCTCGGCGCCAACGAGGTGAGCCCGGTCGTGCAAGGCACGTTCGGCCCGGTGCTTTTGCGCGTCACCGAAATCAAGCCTGCCGTGGAGAAGCCGCTCGCCGAACTGTCTGCCGTAATTCGCAAGAACCTGGCGCTGACGGAAGCCAGCCGCGTTCTGATCCAGACGCACGACGCTTATGAGGATGCCCGCGCCAATGGCGAATCGATGAAGGAAGCCGCCGACAAGCTGAAGCTCAAGGTCGTGACCATCGACGCTATCGACCGTGCTGCCCTGCGTCCGGATGGTTCGATCGTCAACACACTGCCCCAGTCGCGCGAACTGATTCAGGCCGTATTCCAGGCTGACGCCGGCATCGAGAACCCGCCCGTGACCATTGGCTCGAGCGGCTACGTCTTCTACGAGGTCGAAAGCGTCACCGCAGCCCGCGATCGCACGCTGGATGAGGTGCGCGAAAAGGCCGTTGCCGACTGGACGAAGCAGGAAACGGCGACACGGCTCGCCGCCAAGGGCGCGGAACTTCAAAAACGCATCAAGGACGGCACCTCACTGGACACGCTGGCAAGCGAACTGTCGCAGGAAAAGCAGACCAAGCGTGGATTGAAGCGCGAGGCGGACGACGCTGATTTCGGCAAGCCGGGCGTCGCTGCAGCCTTTGGCGTAGGCGAAAACGGCGTCGGCGTGTTCCCGGCTCCGGCCGGGGATGCACAGATCCTGTTCAGGGTTGCCGAGGTGTTCGAGCCTGCCGGCGCAGGCGCCGACACCGTGCCCGAGGATGCGCGCAAGCAGTTTGCAGCCGGCATGTCCGACGATTTTCTGGACCAGTTGGTGGCGCGGTTGCAGACGCAGTATACCGTCGAGATCAACCGAAACGCCGTCACCCAGGCACTCGCCTTCTGACGATGACCACGCTCAAACCGCATCTCGCCAAGGTCGCCACGGGAGCGGCCCTGACTTTCGAGGAGGCCAAGGAAGCCTTCGACATCATCATGTCGGGCGAAGCCACGCCCGGCCAGATCGGCGCTTTCCTGATGGCACTGCGCGTGCGCGGCGAGACCGTCGATGAAATCTCCGGCGCCGTTGCAACGATGCGCGCAAAGATGCTGCGGGTCGATGCGCCCGCTGGATCCGTCGACATCGTCGGCACCGGCGGGGACGGCTCGCACAGCGTCAATATCTCGACCGCCTCGGCCTTCGTCATCGCCGGTTGCGGCGTGCCAGTGGCCAAGCATGGCAATCGTGGCCTGTCCTCGCAGACGGGCGCGGCCGATGTGCTTATCGCGCTCGGCGTGAAGATCGATCTCACCCCGGAGGCGATCGGCGACTGCATTCGCGAAGCCGGCGTCGGCTTCATGTTCGCGCCGGCGCATCATCCCGCGATGCGCCATGTCGGACCGACGCGCGTCGAACTCGGCACCCGCACGATCTTCAATATCCTTGGCCCTCTCTCCAACCCGGCCGGCGTCACCCGCCAGATGGTCGGCGTGTTTTCACCCGAATGGGTGCAACCGGTTGCCGAGACGCTGAAGGCGCTTGGCGGCGAGCATGTCTGGGTGGTCCATGGCGACGGCTATGACGAGATAACCACGACCGGCGAAACGCATGTGGCCGAACTTGCCGGTGGCGCTTTGACGAGTTTCGTTTTGACGCCTGAGCAATTCGGTCTCAAGCGGCACAGCAAGGACGATCTGCGCGGCGGCGACGCGGCCTTCAACGCCAAGGCGCTGCGCGATATGCTATCGGGTGCGCCCGGTGCTTACCGTGATACGGTGCTGATGAATGCCGGTGCAGGACTGGTGATTGCCGGAAAGGCCGCGACGCTTGCCGACGGCGTGAAAGCTGCCGCAGCGGCGATCGACAATGGCCGCGCGCTCGGCGTCCTCGACGCGCTGGTAAAAGTTTCGAACGGATAGAGCGATGGCCGATATTCTGACCCGGATCGAGGCCTACAAGCGCGACGAGATCGCCGCCGCCAAGGCCCGCACACCGCTTGCAGAACTCAAGGCACGCGCCCGCGACGCCGATGCGCCGCGCGGCTTTCACGCTGCCTTGCAGGCAAAACGGGATGCCGGCGGCTTCGCGCTGATCGCCGAAATCAAGAAGGCGAGCCCCTCCAAGGGATTGATTCGTCCGGATTTCGATCCGCCAGCGCTGGCGCAGGCTTACGAAGAAGGAGGTGCAGCCTGCCTTTCGGTGCTGACCGACACGCCTTCCTTCCAGGGCGCACCTGAATTCCTGACCCACGCGCGTGCTGCCTGCACATTGCCGGCCCTGCGCAAGGATTTCATGTTCGAACCCTATCAGGTCTATGAAGCGCGCGCCTGGGGCGCGGATGCCATTCTGGTCATTATGGCGAGCCTGACCGACGACGATGCCAAGGCGCTTGAGGAGTCTGCATTCGAGCTCGGCATGGACGTGCTCATCGAAGTGCACGACGAGGCCGAGACGAAACGGGCGCTGAAACTGTCCTCGCGGCTGATCGGCATCAACAACCGCAACCTGCGCACCTTCGAGACGAGCCTTGAGACATCCGAAAGATTGTCGTCACTGGTGCCCGACGACCGCCTGCTGGTCGGCGAAAGCGGCATCTTCACCCATGAGGATTGCCGGCGGCTGGAGCACTTCGGCATCGGCACATTCCTGGTCGGCGAGAGCCTGATGCGGCAGCAGGACGTGGCGGCGGCAACGCGGGCGCTGCTCACCGGCAAGTCCGCGCAAGCGGTAAACGGCTAGGCCATGAGCGCCAAACCCGCCCTCACCCATCTCGGCGTCGAAGGCCAGGCGCATATGGTCGATGTCGGCGAAAAGGCTGAAACCGAGCGCACGGCGATCGCCGAGGGCTTTGTCACCATGCTGCCCGAGACGCTGAAATTGATCCGCGAGGGCAATGCCAAGAAGGGCGACGTGCTCGGCACGGCGCGTATCGCTGGCATCATGGCGGCCAAGCGGGCGCATGAGCTCATCCCGCTCTGCCATCCGCTGCTGTTGACCAAGGTTTCGGTCGATATCGAGCCGGACGATTCCTTGCCCGGCCTGCGCGTGACCGCACTTGCCCGCGTGACCGGCAAAACCGGCGTCGAAATGGAAGCGTTGACTGCGGCTTCCGTCGCCTGCCTGACCATCTACGACATGGCCAAGGCCGTCGATCGCGGCATGGTCATTTCCGGCATAAGACTGGTTCAGAAGACCGGCGGCAAATCCGGCGATTACCGGGCTGGTGCATAGAGATGGCGCTTCTGCCGGTCACCGACGCCCTGCAACGCCTGCTCGATGGCGCCGGTCCCGGCAATGCAGAGTCTGTGCCCTTGGCCGAGGCTGCAGGCCGTGTGCTGGCCGAACCTGTCCGAGCGCTGCGCACGCAGCCGCCGTTCGACGCATCCGCCATGGACGGATATGCGGTGCACAGTGCTGACGTCGCCAATGTCCCGGCAACGCTGAATGTCATCGGCGAAGCTCCGGCCGGGCGGCGCTTTGCCGGCAAAGTAGAGCCGCATCAGGCCGTGCGCATCTTTACCGGCGCGCCGATGCCGGACGGTGCCGACACCATCGTCATCCAGGAGAATACCCGCAAACTCGATAGCAAGACCGTTGAGGTCACCGAAACGGTTGATGCCGGGCGGCACATTAGGCGCAAGGGTCTCGATTTTTCCACAGGCGACCTGCTGCTTGAAAAAGGCAGGGTTCTGGATGCCGGCGCATTGTCCCTGGCGGCAGCGGCCAATCACCCTCGCCTGCCGGTCGTGAAGAAACCGCTGCTGGCGATCATCGCCACCGGCGACGAGCTTTTGCCGCCGGGCAGCGAACCAGGCCCCGACCAGATCATCGCCTCCAACAGCTATGGCGTGGCAGCGATCGCCGAATCGGTTGGCGCACGGGTGCTCGACCTCGGCATCGCGCCCGATCGCAAGGAGGCCATCTCGGCGCTGATCAAGCGCGCCGTGGAGGCCGGCGCTGACGTGATCGTGACGCTGGGCGGCGCATCGGTTGGCGACCACGATTTCATCCACGACGTGCTGACCGAGGAAGGCGTAACCCTCGATTTCTGGAAGATTGCAATGCGGCCCGGCAAGCCGCTGATGTTCGGCAGGCTTGGACACACCCGCTGCATCGGCCTGCCCGGAAATCCGGTGGCGAGCCTCGTCTGCTCGCATCTGTTCCTGAAGCCGCTGCTGGCGCGGCTTGGCGGGCGACACCATGTGCCGGACATTCATGAGGCGTTCCTCGGCACGGCGATGCAGGCCAACGATCTGCGTCAGGACTATGTGCGCGCCGTTCTTCGAGACGACGACACCGGGCTCGTTGCGACGCCATTCGAGATCCAGGACTCCTCGATGCTGAGGACCTTCACCGAGGCCAATGCATTGATTATCCGCGAGCCTTTTGCGCCGGCGGCTGAGGCCGGCGCGCCGTGCACCGTCCTGAAAATTCGCTGACCTGAAGCTTCAGAGACTTTCGTTCCGCTCCTGTTCGGTCGAGAGTCTCCAAAGTCGGAGTGTTCGCGTATTGTTTCCACCACGTTAATATATTCATTAAAATTTAAACGGTTGCAGAACACAAATGGAACAGATAGTGTTTGTTCTGGTTTTGTTTTTGATTTGATTCTTCGGGGGTGGCCATGCTGACGCGCAAGCAACACGAGCTTCTAATGTTCATCCACGAGAGGATGAAAGAAGCCGGAATCCCCCCCTCCTTCGATGAAATGAAGGAAGCGTTGGACCTTGCGTCGAAATCCGGCATCCACAGGTTGATCACGGCTCTTGAAGAGCGCGGGTTCATTCGCCGACTACCGAATCGTGCTCGAGCGCTCGAAGTTCTGCGTTTGCCCGATTCCATGGCTCCCGGGCTGGCGCCGCAGCGCGCGAAATTCTCGCCGAGCGTCATCGAAGGAAGCCTCGGCCGTCGGCCGGAACCTGCGCGTAGCCCTGTGGCCGGCAATGACGATGTCGGGTCCGCTGTATCAATCCCGGTAATGGGCCGGATTGCCGCCGGTGTGCCGATCGAGGCCATCCAGCACAAGACGCATTCCATCTCCGTGCCGCCGGAGATGATCATGGGCGGCGAGCACTACGCCCTTGAAGTCAAAGGCGATTCGATGATCGAGGCCGGCATTTTTGACGGCGACACGGTCATCATCCGAAATGCCAACACGGCAAATCCCGGCGAAATCGTCGTTGCGCTGGTGGATGAAGAGGAGGCCACGCTCAAGCGCTTCCGCCGCAAGGGCGCATCGATTGCGCTGGAGGCAGCAAACCCGGCCTATGAAACGCGGATTTTCGGACCTGACCGCGTGAAGGTCCAGGGCAAGCTGGTGGGATTGATCCGGCGCTACTGATGATGCGCGGCGCCGCCAGGTTACGGTTTGGCGCTTCGCGAATTTGAGTATCTGGACTTTTTGAACTGATTGTTCGCCGGCTTACTTTCTCTTAGTTGATATGGCGACAACCCGCGCGCCTCTCGAGAAAAGGCTCGCTGCGTATGCCAGGGGCGATACGGTTGTGTCAGCGCAAAGCGGATTTCGGCGCGTCGCTCTGAAATGTCTCCATTCAGATAGATGGCGGCACTGCCGAATTTGGCCAGTTCGCGTTTGGTGACGACAAGTGGCACCGGTTCCTCGCAGACATCCTCGGCTGTCGCGTCGTCGACCACGATAAGGCTCGTATAATCGCAGGCGCGCCGCGCGGAACGCCAATCGGCGGCGTGTGCGATAATCGCGCCGGATCGGTGCGTCGCCAGACAAAGACCATCGTGGCAGTCGAAACCAGCGGGGAGCAAGTTCGCCAGCTTTCCGGGAGATTGTTCGGACGAAATAGTCGTATCGCTTGATGCAAGACCGGCTGCTTCATTTTCCGCGGAATCATCGAAGGACGTGCCGTTCGACGAATTACGACGCCCTTCCCGGCTTGGCTTTTTCTTGCCGGCATCGTTAATCGTATCGACCGGCTTGATCAGATTTTCCGATAACAGCGCGCGCTTCCAGTTTTCGATCGTGAATTCGTTCGGCCGCGCGCGGTTGACTGCGAGATTTTCATCATCGACCGGTACAGCCACCAGTCTCGCATCTTCCGAGACGAGAATGTCGGGCGCCCGAACGTCTGCCAGAAGCAGCATTCCAGCGAGCGTGAAAGGCACCGCCAGCAGTCGCAGCCATGTGGATGCCATGGTCGCAATCACCAGCGCGACGGTGAGCAATACCAGGGATTGCCCCGAAACCAGCCCGACCGCATCGACGGGCGAGCGATCCGATATCCATTGCGAAATGACGATCATCGCCGTCAGCCCTTTGCCCATGACGTAGAAGAACGGACCATCCAGGCCGAGCGGCATCGCCAATGAGCCGGCGACGGCGAAAGGCATGACAAGGATCGATACGGCGGGCATGACGCCGAGATTGGCGAGAAGGCTAAGCGGCGAGACCCTTTGAAAGTGATAGGCGCCAAATGCGGTCGTCGCGAGCCCGGCAATGATCGAGGTCATGGCGAGTGCGCCGACGGAGCCGATCGTGCGCCTGGTCAAACCGGCAATCAGCGACACATTGCCCGGTGGAACAAAAGGTTTTGACCTTTGCGAGCGCCTTTCCGCCCACAGGGCATAAGCGCCGACGAGCGCTGCGGTCGCAGCAAAGGACATCTGGAAGCTCGGGCCGATCACCTCATGCGGCGAGATCGCAATGACTACTATGGCCGAGATCGCCAGATTGCGCATGGTGAGCGCGCCGCGATCGAACAGCAGTGCCGCAAGCATGATCGCCAGCATGATGAAGCTGCGTTGAGCCGCTACCTCGCCGCCGGAGATGAAAAGATAAGACGCGATCGCGACAAGAGCTGCGGCGGCGGCATATTTCTTGACCGGCCGGCGCGAAGAAAGTCCCGGAAACAAGGCAAATGCTGCGCGCAGCGTCCCCATGACCGTTCCCGCTACAAGCGCCATATGCAGGCCGGAGATCGAGATGATGTGATAGATGCCCGTGCGGCGCATCGATTCATTGATGTCCTCGGGAATGCCGGCGCGAATGCCGACCACAAGAGCGGCCGCGATCTCACCTTCCGGGCCGCCGATCTGGCTTCGGATGCGATCCGCAATGATATTGCGGGCATTTTCAACCCAGATGGAGAAGCGAACGCGGGCGGAAGACTGAGCAGTCGGTTCTACGAGTTCAGGCCCACGCAGAAAAAAGCCGCTTGCACCAATTCTGTCAAAATAGCTCTTGAAGGAAAAATCATAGCTGTCGGGCCGCACGGGGCCGGAAGGCGACATCAGCTTGACCGAGCCCCTGATTTCCGATCCGACCATCAGCCCCGGCGGGATTTTCCGGGCCGAGACGCGAACGCGGTCCGGCGCGTAGCGCAGCGTCGGCCTTGCCGTTGCCAGTACATCAATGGTCAATCGCACACGGCCATTGGCCATATGGTCGATGCCTGCGACACGCCCGGTCAGTTGAGTCGAAATTTCCGAGCCAAGGATCTTGGTGCCCGCGCGCCAAGTCTCGATCTTGGCAAACCCCATGCCGACGACGCAGATCAATGCGCCCATGGTCGCAAAACGGAGCAGTTGGTGATGCGAAGGCAAAAGCAGGAGCAAAGCCGACAGGACGGCGCTGCCGCCAAACATCGGCAGGAAATCCGGCTCGGCTTCGAGCCCGTAATAGATGATGGCGCCGAGCGCTAGAAATACCGGAATGAAAAGAAAGGGCGTGCCACGCTCGAGTTCCAGGACGATTGCCGTCGCGAAGGATCGCGTAGCTCGAGCACGTGAAGGAATGGAATGAAGCGTCTTGCGCCAAGCTGCCGGAAACAGCAGCGGTCGAGATTTCCAAGGTGCCAGCGGTGTCGGAGCCGGCTCGGCTGGCGGCGATCGCGAGGGAGGCGAGACAAGCGGCGCGTCAAGCGGATAGGCAAATTGCGCCCGCTCGCTCACCTCGCCTGTGGATGTCTCGCGCGCCATCCAGAGTTTCCCCAATTCGGGGCCCTGGCCGGCACGCGCGCATCTCGCGCCTATCCCGACTTGCCCCTGCCCCTTGCACCCCTGACCATCCATGCTACATGAACGCTACCGAATTGCCATGCGTGCCATCTTCGGCTCTCGCCGGCTCGTCCCTGCCTTCTGGAAGTCCAATGTCCGACACAGTCATTACCCGTTTCGCCCCCTCGCCCACCGGCTATCTGCATATCGGCGGCGCCCGCACGGCCCTGTTCAACTGGCTCTATGCGCGCCACACCGGCGGCACGATGCTGCTGCGCATCGAGGATACCGATCGCGAGCGCTCCACCGATGCGGCGACCGCCGCCATCCTGGATGGCCTTTCCTGGCTCGGCCTGCACTGGGAAGGCGAGCCGGTATCGCAGTTCGAGCGCGCACTGCGCCACCGCGAGGTAGCGGAGGAACTGGTTCGCGCTGGCAAGGCCTATTACTGCTACGCCTCCCCCGAAGAGCTCACGGAAATGCGCGAAAAGGCCCGTGCCGAGGGCCGTCCGCCGCGTTACGACGGCCGCTGGCGCGACCGCGATCCTTCCGAGGCACCTGCCGGGGTGAAGGGCGCGATCCGCATCAAGGCGCCAACTGAGGGCGAGACGATCGTGCGCGACCGCGTGCAGGGCGATGTTCGCTTTCCCAACAAGGATCTCGACGATTTCATCATCCTGCGTTCGGATGGCAACCCGACCTACATGCACGCCGTCGTGGTCGACGATCACGACATGGGCGTCACCCATATCATCCGCGGCGACGACCACCTGACCAACGCCGCGCGCCAGACGGTCATCTATGACGCCATGGGCTGGGACGTGCCTATCATGGCGCATATCCCGCTGATCCATGGCGCGGATGGCGCCAAGCTGTCGAAGCGCCATGGCGCGCTCGGCGTCGAGGCTTACCGCGCCATGGGCTACCTGCCTGCGGCGCTGCGCAACTATCTCGTCCGTCTTGGCTGGAGCCATGGCGACGACGAGGTGATGTCGCTCGACGATATGATCCGCTGGTTCGACATCGACGACGTCAACAAGGGTGCGGCGCGCTTCGATTTCCAGAAGCTGGAGGCGCTGAACGGCCTTCATATGCGCAAGATGGATGACGCAGAACTGCTCGACATCTTCATTGCGACGCTGCCTTATCTCGAGAACGGCGCAACGATTTCCGAAGGGCTGAACGAAGACCGCAAGAAGCAGCTCCTGGCCGCCCTGCCCGGCCTGAAGGAGCGTGCAAAGACATTGGTCGAACTCGCTGATGGCGCTGCGTTCCTGTTTGCCGCGCGCCCGCTTGCGATGGACGAGAAAGCTGCTGTTCTGCTCGGCGAAAAACCGCGCACCACCTTGCGTGGTGCGCTGGATGCTCTCAAAAATGTGAATGACTGGAACGCGGCCACGACCGAGGCTGCTATCCGCGAATTTGCCGTCGCCAACGAGCTGAAGCTTGGTGCTGCGGCGCAGCCGCTGCGAGCCGCCTTGACCGGCAAAAGCACCTCTCCCGGCGTATTTGACGTGCTTGCCGTGCTGGGTCGCGAAGAAAGCTTGGCACGCATTTCGGATCAAATCGATTAAGCCGTTCTGGCCTCATCGACGGGCATTGAAACCCGTCTGCTGCGGTGCAACATTAGCATCACTGCCGAACTTGGCACGCCTTGAGAAATGCGATAGCAAAAGCGCGCATTTCGATATGCCTCACATATTGCGTTGCAAGAAACCGCGTTTGACGCGGGAAAGAAACTGAAGGGAGTTTGCGATGACCGAATCGACAGCGAAACTGGAATTTGGCGGCAAAACCCACGAATTCAAGGTGCGAAGTGGCTCCGTCGGACCAGACGTGATCGACATCGGCGCGCTCTACAAGGATACCGGCGCCTTTACCTACGACCCCGGCTTCACCTCGACGGCGAGCTGCGAGTCGGAAATCACCTTCATCGATGGCGATGAAGGCATCCTGCTGCATCGCGGCTATCCGATCGACCAGCTGGCCGAGCACGGCGACTTCCTCGAAGCCTGCTATCTCTTGCTTTACGGCGAATTGCCGACCAAGGCGCAGAAGGACGACTTCGACTACCGCGTCACGCGCCACACCATGGTGCATGAGCAGATGTCGCGCTTCTTCACCGGCTTCCGCCGTGACGCGCATCCGATGGCCGTGATGTGCGGCGTGGTCGGCGCGCTGTCGGCCTTCTACCACGACTCGACCGACATTTCGGACCCGCACCAGCGCATGGTCGCCTCCATCCGCCTGATCGCCAAGATGCCGACGATCGCGGCCATGGCCTACAAATACCACATCGGCCAGCCCTTCGTTTATCCGAAGAACGAGCTGAATTTCGCCGCCAACTTCCTGCATATGTGCTTTGCGGTGCCTTGTGAGGAATACAAGGTCAATCCGGTGTTGGCCCGCGCCATGGAACGCATCTTCATCCTGCATGCCGACCACGAGCAGAATGCCTCGACCTCGACCGTTCGTCTCGCCGGCTCGTCGGGCGCCAATCCCTTCGCCTGCATCGCGGCGGGCATTGCCTGCCTGTGGGGTCCGGCGCATGGCGGCGCCAATGAAGCAGCGCTCAACATGCTCAGCGAGATTGGCCATGTCGACCGTATCCCGGAATTCATCGCCCGCGCCAAGGACAAGAACGATCCGTTCCGCCTCATGGGTTTTGGTCACCGCGTCTACAAGAACTACGACCCGCGCGCCAAGATCATGCAGAAGACGACGCATGAGGTTCTGGGCGAACTCGGCATCAAGGACGATCCGATGCTGGATGTCGCCATGGAGCTCGAAAAGATCGCGCTGACCGACAGCTATTTCATCGAGAAGAAGCTCTATCCGAACATCGACTTCTACTCCGGCATCACGCTGAAGGCGCTCGGCTTCCCCACCACCATGTTCACGGTGCTGTTTGCCGTGGCGCGCACGGTTGGCTGGATCGCCCAGTGGAAGGAAATGATCGAGGATCCGCACCAGAAGATCGGCCGCCCGCGCCAGCTCTACACCGGCTCGCCGGAACGCGATTACGTGCCGATCGCTAAGCGCTGATCGTCCAGACATTCCGCATTAAAAAAGCGCCTTACGGGGCGCTTTTTATTTGGCTTTTTTCCTGGTGATCTCAGCCAGAACAACATCCGCGGCGATCTCGCCGGACGGTCGCTCGGTTGCCATGCGTCTTGCCACCTCGGCAAAGCCGTCCTTCTGCCAGGTCCGGAATGCCGTGTCCGAAAACAGCGCCTCGATATGCCGGGCGAGATTTTGCGGCCGGACATACTGATCGTAGAATTCCGGCACGATGGGTCGATCGGCAATAAGATTGGGCAGAAGCGCCGACCAAACCGTGACCATGCTCAGTATCAAACGCGCGATGGCGTCGAGCTTGTAGCTCGAGACCATCGGCACGCCGGAAAGCGCAAGTTCCAGCGAGACCGTTCCGGATGCGATCAAGGCGGCGTCCGCTTCGGCGAATGCCCGCCATTTTCCGGTCGGTTCGAGAACGATTTCGGGTTTTTGCTCCCACCCGGCGACCGCGGTCTTGACCATATCCGCTGCGTGCGGAACCGTAGGCAGCAGGAGCCGCAGACGATGCCCGCGTGCACGCAATGCGGAGACGGTCTGACCGAAAGGCTCGATGAGCCCCTTCACCTCGCCTCGTCGTGAACCGGGCAGAAGCAGCAACGTCTTTTCACGACCGTCCGAAAGATCGCGCGGTTGAACCTGCGCCTTGGCGGCGGCCTGAACGTTGGGGTCCTGTGTCAGCCGATGCCCGACATAGGTGCCGGGAGGACCGCCGAGCCGTTCAAGTTCGGCGGTTTCGAACGGCAGAATGCACAGAACATGATCGACATGCGGGCGCATCGCTTGCGCCCTGCCCGGCCGCCAGGCCCAGACGCTCGGGCAGACGTAATGGACAATCGGGATGGTCGGATCGGCTGCGCGGACCTTTTTGGTAACGCGCAAGGTGAAGTCCGGGCTGTCGATGGTGATCAGGCAGTCCGGCTTCTCCGCAACGATCATCTGCGCGGTCTGGCCGATGCGCTTGTACAGACGCGGCAGGTCACGAAGAATCGCCGTGACACCCATCAACGCGATATCACTGCCATCGAACAGCGGTGTCAGGCCCAAAGCCTGCAGGTGCCGGCCACCGATGCCGACAAGCTGGATTTCGCGCCCGGTCGCCTTCCGCAAAGCGTGGATGATGTCGGCGCCAAGAAGATCGCCTGACTCCTCGCCGGCAACGATCGCTATCTTGAGTGGCGCGGCGGTCATTTGCCTGAGCCCTTGGGCAGGCCGACGACGAACAGGCCAAGTGCATCGGCGCGCTCGATCATCTCTCCGTAGTCAAGCACCAGCGAGCCTCCTGCCTCCACGCCGATGCCGGCGAGACCGGCAGCATGCGCGCCTTCGACGGTCGCGGGGCCGATCGTCGGCAAGTCCGCGCGCATTTCCTGGTCCGGCTTGGCACATTTGACCAGAACGCCGCGTTTCTTGCCGGCTATGCGGCCGTGGCCGCGCATGCCGGCAACGCGGGCAAGGAGCCCGTCTGTGCCCTCGATGCCTTCCAGCGCAATGACACGGCCGCCGATGGAAACAGCGCCCTGCCCGATATCCAGCGCGCCTATGGTGCGGGCCGCCGCAAGCGCTGCATCCAGATCGCGCCAGTCCGATTTCAAAGGAACCACGCCTGTCATCGGGCCTTCGATTGCGAGCAGGTCAGGCACGATCTCATGCGCACCGACAACCTTCATGCCATAGCCCTCCAGACCGCTGACCAGCGCTTTCAAAAGGCCGTTGTCGCCGCGCGCGAGCGCCGCAAGCGCCCTCGGCAAAATGGCAAGCAGCGCCAGACGCGGTTTGACCTTGCGCCACTCGGGCCGGCGCGCAATGCCACCGGCCAGAACGACATGGGTAACGCCGTGGCGCTTCAGCGTCGGCACCAGCACTGCAAAATCTTCGAGCTGGAGATACTCGTGTTCGCAAGATGTCAGCGTCGAGGCCTGGTCCGCCTCACCCTCGATCAAGGCCACGAATGGCGCATGACCGGCAACCGTAAGGCGCTCGGCAACATTGACCGGCAGTCTGCCGCTTCCCGCGACGATGCCGACCTTGTCACCGGCCGCAAGCTTTATCGGGATTTTCGGGTCAGTCCTCGTCGGCGTCGTCATCGACGGCACCCTTGAGCGGCGGCACGGCATAGTGACGCTTGCCGCGCGCGCTGAGAAAATCGACGATTTTCATCGCAGTCGGAGAATCAGCGAACTCGACGCGGGCAATCTCCAGATTTTCACTGAGTGGGCGCGCGCGATCGAAGATCGTCTTATAGGCGCGCCGAAGGGTCATGATCTCTGCCTTGGACATGCCCGACCGCCTCAGCCCGACGACATTGAGGCCGCGCAGCTTGGCGCGGTTGCCCATGGCAATCGCATAAGGAATGACATCGCCAACAAACATCGAGCCGCCGGCAAGAAACGCATTCTGGCCGATTCGCACGAATTGATGCACGGCACTCAACCCGCCGATACCGACATTGTCTCCGACCTCGCAATGGCCGCCGAGGGTAGCGCCGTTGGTGAGTGTGACGTTGTTGCCGACGGTGCAGTCGTGGGCGACGTGGGAATAGGCAAGGAAGGTGCCGTTGTCGCCGACGATGGTCGCACCGCGCGCATTGTCGGTGCCGACATGCATGGTCACGAATTCGCGAATGGTGCAGTTCTTGCCGATCGTCAGCGTGGTTCGGCCACCCTTGTGGCTGGTGTTCTGCGGCGGTCCGCCCAGCACGGCCTGGGGCCATACGGTGCAACCGTCGCCTATGGTTGTTGCGCCGATGACCGTGACGTGGCCGACGAGCCTGACGTTTTCACCGATGACGACATCGCTGCCGATATAGCAGAGCGGGCCGATATGCGCTCCCGCGCCAATGCGGGCGCCTTCTTCAATGACGGAGGACGGATGAATGAATGTTTCAGTCTGCATGTATTCTCGCTGGTCAGGCCACGGGCGGCGACATCATCGCGGAGATTTCCGCTTCCGCAGCCTTTGCGCCGTCAACCATCGCTTCGCAAGCGAAACGCCAGATATTGCCTCTTTTTTTCAGCTTTTTCACATGGATGTGAAGGCGGTCGCCCGGCACGACGGGGCGCCGGAACTTCGCATTGTCTATGGTCATGAAATAGACGAGCGACGGCTTGTCCGTGTTCTGGCTCTTGATGCAGATCGCGCCGGCCGTCTGCGCCATCGCCTCGATGATCAATACGCCGGGCATGACGGGTTGCTCGGGGAAATGCCCCTGAAAATGCGGCTCGTTGATGGTGACATTCTTGATTCCGATCGCCGAATTGTCCTCGTCGATCTCGATGATCCTGTCGACCAGCAGAAACGGATAACGATGAGGCAGAAGCTTCATCAATCCTAGAATATCCACGGCTTCGAGCGTGGTCGGGGCGTTGTCAGCCATTATGGTCTCACCCCTTCTTGGGCTTTGAGGATAATTTTCGGATCGCGGCGACATCACGCATGAATTCCATCATTGGCCGGGCCGGAAGACCGGCCCAAACCTCACCGGCCGGCACATCATTCATGAAGCCGCTGGCAGCTGCAAGACGTGCGCCGCTGCCGATGGTGAGATGATCGGCCAGGCCGACGCGCCCGCCCATCATCACGTAGTCACCGATGGTGACGGAGCCGGAAATGCCGCAGTGTCCCGCAATGACGCAACCGCGCCCGATACGGACGTTGTGCGCGATCTGGACGAGATTATCGATCTTGGTGCCTTCACCGATGACAGTATCGGACATCGCCCCGCGGTCTACGGTGGTGTTTGCGCCGATCTCGACATTGTCCTGAATGATGACGCGGCCGATTTGCGGAATACGCTCCGGCCCGCTTGCACCGCCGACGAAACCAAACCCTTCACGTCCGACGCTCGCGCCGCTGTGAATGACCACGCGATTGCCGACCAGAGCGCACTGCACGCTGACATTCGGCCCGATGAAACAATCCCGGCCGATCTGCACGGACCGCGCAATGACTGCGTTCGGCGCGATGATCGTGCCGCTACCGATGGCGACATCAGCGCCGATCACCGCACCCGGCTCGACAATCACGCCGGATTCGAGACGGGCGGTCGGATCGATATGGGCGCGTGGTGAAATGCCGGTTTCGCCAGTCATGGGCGGCGGCGATGCCGCGGCAGGGAAAAGCAGCCGCCCGATCTGGGCAAAGGCTGCCTGCGGCCTTGGCGTAACGAGAACAGCGACGCCAGGAGGGGCCTGATCTGCAATATCGGGCGTGCAGAGAAGTATCGCGGCGTTGAGCGTCCTCAGCGGGCCGGCGTTCTTGCGGCCTTCGATGAAGACAAGCGCATCCTTCCCACCCTCGCTCGCAGGAGCGATGGTGGAGATGGACGTTTTGCCATAGCTGGAATCGACAAGCTCCGCGCCCGTCAGGCCGGCTATCTCAAGTGCCGTATAGCGGCGTGACGGCGCGAAGAAAACCGGATCGGACATGTGCACCTTCTCTTCCGGGCGCGATGGCCCGGAAGTGTCGGCCCGCTTGATCAGAAGCGGGACGAGATACCGAAGCTGAAGTTCTGGACGTCGTCATTGTCTTGCTTGACGACCGGAACTGCGTAGTTGACGCGAAGCGGTCCGAACGGCGAAGCCCAGATAAGACCGGCACCGACCGAAGCGCGCCACTCCATGTCCTTACCGGCCACGGTAACACCCGCAGCATCGATTTTGCTGCCATAAAGCGTCGCAGCGTCAGCGAATACGGCACCGCGCAGACCGAAGCTTTCAGGAATGACCGGCACTGGGAACTGCGCTTCAAGAGAGGCGTTGAAATAGGTAGTGCCGCCGAGATGATCCCCTGTCCGCTCATCGTACGGGCCGAAACCGTCATATTCAAAGCCACGAATCATGCGCTCGCTGCCCTTGAAATGATCGAATATACGCAGGCCATCATCTCCGTAGCCCGCAATATGGCCACCGCCGACGCTAGCCAAGCCCACGATATCCATCTCTTCCGAAAGGGTCTGGTAATAGGAACCACGCCCCGTCAGCTTGACGAACTTGGCATCGCCACCAAGACCTGCAACCTCCGTCGTGAAGGTCGCGTAGAGACCCGCATGCGGGTTCTTCATATCGTCAATGGTGTTGTAGAGAATTGTTCCCGAAACCGAAGACTTGTTCCAAGGACTTTCCTCAATGCCTTCTTGAATGGCGTTGGAGATATCATCGCAATCATTCTTGGTCGGATCGTACTCGCCGTCCGTCAAGCAACGGTCACGATAGTTATATTTTTCCTGCGTGAAGTTGTACGCAAGCTGCGTCGACAGAGCTTCCGTAATCGGCAGGCCGAAACGAATGGTCGCGCCGTTCGCCTCGCTCTCATACTTGTCGTAGGTTCGCGTCTGCCGGAAGATATCGAAACCAGCGGCGATGCGACGACCGAGGAAGTAGGGCTCGGTGAAGGAGACCATGAAGTCGCGCGACTTGCTGCCGCCACCGGCAGACACCTTGATGTACTGGCCGCGGCCGAGGAAGTTGCGCTCAGTGATAGAGCCTTCAACCGACGGACCAGGCGTTTCGCCTCCCGACGTATAGCCCGCACCGATCGAGAACTCGCCGGTCGACTTTTCAACGACATCGACGACGAGAACCACCTGATCGGGCTCAGCTCCCGGTGCCGTCGAGATTTCGACGGTTTCAAAGTAGTTGAGCGCTTCCAAACGCTTCTTCGCGCGCTGGATGAGAACCTGGTTGAAGGCATCGCCTTCGCTGACGTCGAACTCGCGACGGATGACATAGTCACGGGTACGCGCATTGCCGCGGATTTCGATGCGCTCGACATAAGTCTTCGCACCCTGATCGACGGTGTAGACCACCGAGATCGTGTGGTTTTCGAAGTTACGGTCGCCGCGCGGCGTAACCTGAGCAAAGGCATAACCCTTGCCCGCCACGTCTTCAGTCACGGCAATGATGGAATCTTCGACATTCTTGGCGCTGTAGACGGCGCCCTGCCTGGTCTTGAGCTGCGACTGGAGCTCGGCCGTATCGACCTCGGGGATAGAGCTTTCGACCGAAACGTCGCCGAAGGTGTATTTTTCGCCTTCCTCAACCGTGATGTTCACGGTGTAGGTGTTGGAGGCTTCATCCAGTTCGCCAGCGGCCGACACAACGCGGAAATCTGCATACCCGCGGTTGTAATAGAAGCGGCGCAGAGCTTCCTCGTCCGCCCGGAGACGCTGATCATCATAGACGTCGTCGCGCATCAGGAAGGACAGGATGGTCGACTTCTTGGTCGAGATGACGTCGGCAAGGCGACGGCTGCTGAATGCGCTGTTGCCGATAAAGTTGATCGCCGCAATCTTGGTGCGGTCGCCTTCCTTGATATCGAAGACGACGTTGACGCGATTCTCGCCGAGATCCATGACCTGCGTGCCGACCACAACGTCGTTGCGGCCGATGCGGCGGTAGGATTCGCGAATCGCCTCGGCATCCGCCTCCATAGTCTGTGTCGAGAACGTGCCGCGCGGCTTCAACTGAACCGTACCGGAAAGCTGCGCGTCCTTGATCTTCTTGTTGCCCTGGAACAGGACCTGATTGACGACCTGCAACTCGCTGACCTGCACCACCAGTGTGGAGCCTGCCTGATTGATGCGGACATCGGAGAAAAGGCCAGTTGCGAAAAGGCGCTTCACCGCCTCGTCGAGGTCGGCATTGGAAAATGCCTTGCCGGGACGGATCTGCACATAGTCGCGGATCGTCTGGGCTTCGACACGCTGATTGCCCCGCACGTCGATGCTGCTGATGACCGCCGCAGAAGCGACGGACACGGTGGCGAACTGCGCAACCACAGCCGCCGGCACTGCCAGCGACGCGGACAAAGCCACCGCAGACGCGGCGTTTAGAAAACTCGATGCTGCCTTCATAGGGCTATATAACCTTTTTCTCGAAGTCCCCACGGCGAGAAAAACCGGACGTGCGGCTAATTTCCCATACCGTATTAACCGGATTTTCCTTACACGCAAGGCTTCTGGTTAATTTGCGTTTACTTAGCCATTCAGCGTGACATTCGCGTCACTCATATCGCTATTGATGGTAAACGCCGTCTCAATACCGCCCGTCATCGGGGCAAATTTCTTCATGATTTCAGCATCCAAAGAGATCGTTCCAGAATACGAACGCCATGAAGCCCAAAACAAGCAGCATACCGAGTCGGTAGAAGGCCTCCATCACCCGCTCCGACACCGGCCGTCGGATGACCGCCTCAACTCCATAGAAAAGCAGATGCCCGCCGTCCAGTGGCGGAATCGGCAAAAGATTGAGAAAACCGATTCCGACCGACAAAAGCGCCACGAGTTGCACCAGCCACTCGAAGCCGAGCTTCGCCGCCTTGCCGGCCATGTCGGCGATTTTCACCGGCCCGCCGAGTTGGCACTTGTCCTCACGCCCCACGACGAAGCGCTGAAAGAACTGACCGGTTCGCGCGATGATGTTGCCGGTCTCGTAGACCGCCTCCAGCAAGGCGCCTGGCGGGCTGTAGCTGATTACGCGCGGCTGCCCCACCTGCTCGTTATTGACCACGCCGATGACGCCGACCTTAACGTTGTTTCCCAGCGCGTCCTTCTGTTCCATGACTTCCGGCGTGGCATTGACGGTGACTTCCTTGCCATCGCGCAGCATCACGAACTCGATCGCGTCGCCGGTGCGCCCCGAAACCAGGCGCTGGACATCCGCAAAGGTTTCCACGCGCGTGCCGCCGACCCTGACGAAACGATCACCCGGCAGGATGCCCGCTCTTGCGGCCGGACTGTCGGGACGCACCTCGGCGACCATCGGCTCGGCCACGAAGCGGCCGTAGACGGAAAACATCACGGTAAAGACGGCAATCGTCAGCAGGAAATTGAACGCCGGGCCGGCAAAGACGGTCAGAGCGCGCTTCCATATCGGCTGCGTGTGGAAGGCTACCTTGCGCTCTTCGTCGGAGAGATTGGCCGTCTCGGTAGAATCAGGCTCGCTGGTAACATTCATGTCGCCGACGAATTTGACGTATCCGCCGAGCGGTATGGCCGACAACTTCCAGCGCGTGCCGTGACGATCGTTGAAGCCGAAGAGTTCCGGTCCGAAGCCGATGGAAAAGGCCTGCACGCCTATGCCGCACCAGCGGCCGACCAGATAATGCCCCATCTCGTGGACGAACACGACAACGGTCAGTACGAACAGGAACGGGATGATGGTGCCGACGAGCAGGCTGTTCACGCCGAACACCGCAGGAAGTATCTCGCTCAAACCATGCCCCCAATGCCCTCAACAAGATTCGGCGAAGCCCGCGCCGTGAATGTGTGACGTGAATCCGGGCGAATCCAAGGCATTATGCCGAGCGAAGATCGCAGCGCGGCTTTTTCGCCTCAGGCCGGAAACAGACTGCTGGCCGGATGATCCGCGCCACCGAGAAGTGCGCCGATGACGTACAGGGCAAAGGCAGCCGCGACAAGCCCGTCGACACGGTCCATCACGCCGCCATGTCCGGGAATAAGGTTACTCGAGTCCTTCACCCCATGGCGCCGCTTGACCCATGATTCGAACAGGTCACCGATCTGCGAGGCGACAGAGAGCAAAAACACCACGGGAGTGAGCGTCAACAAATTGCCACCGGCAAAGAAAGCCACCGCAAGTCCGGCGATCATGCCGCAAACGGTTCCACCGATAGCTCCGCTCCAGGTCTTTCCCGGCGAAATGGACGGCGCCAGCTTGGGTCCGCCGATAGCGCGCCCGACGAAGTAGGCGAAGATGTCGGTGGCCCAAACGGTTGCGAACAAAAACAGGATCGCCATGAGGCCGGACCTGTCTGCATCGCGCAGGAAAGCGAGCGAAATACCCGATAGGGCTGCGTAGGCAAGGCCGATCGTGGTCCATGTACCCTGCCCCCGGATTAGCCCCGTGAGGGCAGAGGCGACGACAGCGCATGCCAGGACGGCAAACACTATCGCGGCCGGGAAACCGACCACGAGCGCAATCAGTGCGGCAGCTAACAGGATCGCCGAAAGCGCCTGATACGCAGGATTGGCAGATGTGCGGGACATTGCGCACCACTCATAGAAGACTGCGGCGGCAATCGCTGCCGACAATATCCGAAACGGCAAGCCACCCAGCCACGCCAGGAGCAGCACTGCCGCAGCCATGACGATGCCGGAGATCACCCGTAACTGGAGATTGCTCATAGCGCCGCCGCTCAAGATGCGACGCCTCGCGCGTCCAGGCCGCCGAATCGACGCTCACGCGCCGCATACTGGCGAAGCGCTTCAGCCAGGTGCTCCCGGGTGAAATCCGGCCAGTAGCAAGGCTCGAAAACAAATTCGCTGTAGGCAGCCTGCCAGAGCAGGAAATTGGAAAGGCGCATTTCGCCGCTGGTTCGAATCACGAGGTCCGGATCCGGAATATCATTGGTATCCAAGGCTTTGGCGACGGTTTCGGATGTGATTTCGGCGAGTGCAATCTTGCCGGCCAGTGCATCCGCGGCAATCTTGCGGGCTGCGCGGACGATTTCGTCGCGACCGCCATAGTTGAAGGCGATGACCAGATTGATGGCGCGGTTGTTTGCCGTGAGCGATTCGGCCTCATCGAGCAAAGCAGCGATATCCGGCTGGAGATCGGCGCGCTCGCCAACGATGCGGACACGCACGCCATTCTGGTGCAACTCGGCAAGATCGCGTCGGATGAACAGCTTCAGAAGCCCCATCAGGTCGCTGACTTCCGATTTCGGGCGCGACCAGTTCTCGGAGGAGAAGGCATAAACCGTCAGCCATGAGATGCCGAGATCGGCAGCATTGCGCACGGTGCGGCGCAACGCCTCGACGCCCGCCTTGTGCCCGGCAAGGCGTGGCAAGCCCCGCGCCTTGGCCCAGCGGCCATTTCCATCCATGATGATCGCGACATGCGCGGGCGTTGTCATCGGTTCGCTTTCGGGCCGCCGGCTATGCCGTGCGCGCCTCAAACATGCATAATCTCGGCTTCTTTTCCTGTCAGCAGGCTATCGACCATGCTGATCGTATCGTCAGTCAGCTTCTGAACCTTGTCGGACTGCACACGCGAGTCATCCTCGCTGATATCGCCGTCCTTCTGGGCTTTCTTGAGATGGTCCATGCCGTCGCGGCGCACATGGCGCACGGCCACGCGGGCATTTTCGGCATAGTTATGCGCGATCTTGACCAGTTCCTTGCGGCGCTGCTCATTGAGTTCCGGCAGGGGAATGCGCAAGGTCGTGCCGTCCACGATCGGATTGAAACCAAGATTGGATTCACGAATGGCGCGGTCGACAGCGCCGACCATCGACTTGTCCCACACGGACACCGAGATCATGCGCGGCTCCGGCACCGAAACAGTGGCGACCTGCGTGAGGGGCATCGCCGTGCCGTAAGCCTGGACCTGGATCGGATCGAGAAGATTGCTCGACGCGCGGCCGGTCCTCAGCGAGGCCAGATCGTGCTTGAAGGCGTTGATCGCGCCGTCCATGCGCCGCTGGATGTCGTTGAAATCTGCCCCGTTGCTCATCTTTTCTTCTCCTTGACCTCTGGATTACAAGGTCAGTCCTTGCAGTTTATATGTCGTCGACGACCGTGCAGCGGCCACCGCCCTTGAGAATTTCGCCGAAACCGCCCTGCTCGTGTATCGAGTAGACGATTATCGGGATGTTGTTTTCGCGCGCAAGCGCAATTGCGGCCGTATCCATGATCGAAAGCCCGCGCTTGATGACTTCGTCATGGGTTATGCGATCGAAACGCGTCGCGGTAGGGTCTTTCTTGGGATCGGCCGAGTAGACACCGTCGACCTGCGTTCCCTTGAACAGCGCATCGGCGCCAATCTCGGCGGCACGCAGGGCGGCGGCCGAATCAGTAGTGAAGAACGGGTTGCCGGTGCCGCCGGCGAAAATCACGACCTTGCCTTCGTTCATGTAGGCAGTCGCCTGGCGCTGCGAGAAGCTTTCGCAGAGCTCCGGCATGGCGATGGCCGAAAGTACCACCGCTTCGACGCCGAGCTTGACCAGGGAGGTGCGCAGCGCCAGCGAATTGATGACGGTCGCCAGCATGCCCATATGGTCGCCTGTGACCCTGTCGCCACCCTTCGAAGCAACTGCAACGCCGCGGAAGATATTGCCGCCGCCGATGACCACGGCCACCTCGACGCCAAGCGCCCTCGCCTCGGCAATGTCGGAAGCGATACGGTCGACCACGGACACATCGATGCCGAAATGCTGCTCGCCCATCAGCGCCTCGCCCGACGCTTTCAGCAAGACACGTCGATACAAGGGTTTTGCCGTCATATTTTCCTCATCATGTCTGGTGTGGTCACGGCATTCCAAGCGAGACACGACGTTCACGCTTCCTCCGGAAGGTGGCGATACACGAAGGGCACCGCGTTGTCACGCGATGCCCTGTTCATAACGCTATAGAAGAGTTTGAAGCGGCGTTACTTTTTAACCGCAGCAGCAACTTCGGCTGCGAAGTCCGTCTCTTCCTTCTCGATGCCTTCGCCGAGGGCGAAGCGCAGGAAGCCGGTGATCTTGGCCGGAGCGCCGATTTCCTTCTCGGCAGCCTTCAGCGCTGCCTCGACCGTCAGGTCGGGGTTGAGCACGAAAGCCTGCTTCAGAAGAACGACTTCCTCGTAGAACTTGCGCATGCGGCCTTCGATCATCTTCTCGATGACGTTCTCCGGCTTGCCCGATTCGCGGGCCTGCTCGGTGAAGATCGCCTTTTCGCGGGCAACGGCGGCCGGATCAACCTGCTCGGCGGTCAGCGCCAGCGGATTGATCGCGGCAACATGCATGGCAACCTGCTTGCCGAAAGCGCGGGCAGCATCGGCATTGCCGGTCGTCTCGACAGCAACGAGCACGCCGAGCTTGCCGAGATTGTCGGCAACAGCGTTGTGAACGTAAGTCGCGACAGCACCCGACGAAACCGACAGCTTGGCCGAACGGCGGAACGAGAGGTTTTCACCGATCGTGCCGACAGCGTCCTTGATCGCGTCGACGACGGACTTGTCAGAACCCGGATAAATAGCAGCAGCGACCGCCTCGGTCTCGCCGCCGACTTCGAGCGCGACCTTGGCGACGTTGCGGACGATCTCCTGGAAACCTTCGGCGCGGGCGACGAAATCGGTCTCGGAGTTCACTTCGACGACGACAGCGCTGGTCGCATTGCCGGCAACGGCGATCAGGCCTTCAGCGGCAGTGCGCCCGGCCTTCTTGTCGGCCTTGGCGATGCCCTTGGCGCGCAGCCAGTCAACGGCAGCTTCCATATCGCCATTGGTCTCGGCGAGAGCCGCCTTACAATCCATCATGCCCGCGCCGGTCATGTCGCGGAGCTGTTTAACCTGTGCAGCTGAAATGCTCATTTTTGCCTCTTTGTTCGAAATGCGCGGGCGCACCATCGAACAATCGATGATGCGCCTGACGCCAGCGCGACAATCCACGCCAAATTTCAGAAAAATGAAGGCCGGGACCGGCCTTCGCGGTATTAAGCCTCGGGCGCGGAGCCTTCGGGGGCTGCAGCAGGCGTCTCGTCGAGAGCCGGCTCGACCGGAGCTTCGATCGCAGCGCCGACGTCGACACCGAGAGCGCCCTGCTGGCGAGCGATGCCGTCGATGGCAGCCTTGGCGATTAGGTCGCAATAAAGCTGGATGGCGCGTGCCGCGTCGTCATTGCCCGGGATCGGGAAATCGATCTTGTCCGGATCGCAGTTCGAATCGAGAACCGCAACAACCGGGATGCCGAGACGCTTGGCTTCCAGGATGGCGATCGCTTCCTTGTTGGTGTCGATCACGAACATCAGGTCAGGCGTCGAGCCCATGTCCTTGATGCCGCCGAGAGCCTTGTTGAGCTTCTCGCGTTCACGATCAAGGTTCAGGCGTTCCTTCTTGGTGAAGCCCTGGGCTTCGCCGGCCAGCATTTCGTCGAGCTTGCGCAGACGCTGGATCGAGTTCGAGATCGTCTTCCAGTTGGTCAGCATGCCGCCGAGCCAACGCGAGTTGACGTAGTACTGGGCCGAACGCTGTGCGGCATCGGCAACGATGTCCGAAGCCTGGCGCTTGGTGCCGACGAACAGAACGCGGCCGCCCTTGGCGACGGTGTCGGACACCTGCTTGAGCGCCTGGTGGAGCAGCGGAACCGTCTGCGACAGGTCGATAACGTGGATGTTGTTGCGAGCGCCGTAGATGTAGGGCGCCATCTTCGGGTTCCAGCGGTGGGTCTGGTGGCCGAAGTGAATGCCAGCTTCCAAAAGCTGGCGCATGCTGAAATCAGGCAGAGCCATTCTTAGTTTCCTTTCCGGTTAGCCTCCACGGACAAACTGACGATCTTCCGGCCTTGTTCGAAAAGTCTCATGACTTTCGCGTTCGGGCCGTAAAACGCCACCGGAGGTTTCAGCCGGATTTCTCCCGGGCAGACACCAAAGTCCGTGTGTGGAATGAGCGCGCATATAGAGGGTGAAGCCTGGAAAAGCAAGCGCGCATGGTTTGATACGCGCTTCAGGCTACCTTGGCGACCGGTAAAGGGCGAACCTGCGCCGGGATTTTCTTGCCCGCGTGAACCTTAACGCGCCTGAAAACCGTGACGATTTCCTCGCGGCTGCAGGCAACCGCTCCGAGCCTCAGAGCACGGTCACGCTCGAAGGCGGTGATGTCATAGTGAGGCGCGGTGGTTTTCGGCGGCCCCTGATAGGACGAGCGATGCAGGCCGAGCTGCGCTGCAAAGCGATGAAGCTCAGTCATGTCATCCGCCATCAGATGGCACCAGCGGCGGCCCGCCCAATGCCAGATCGCATCGTCGACATAGACCGCCATCAGCCGAATACGCCTACTTGTCGCATTTCTGCGTGGGAGCCGGAAACAGCGACAGGTTGACCAGCTTGCCGGTCATCGAAAACTCGCCATAGTCCATCATCAGATCGCGGGTCAGGCCATTTTCGTGCAGCTTGAAGCTGATTCGATATTCCGGCACTTCCTCGCCGCCACCGGCTGCCTGATCATCAAAATAGGCGATCTCGACCGGCCAGTACTTGTCTTTGCCGAGCGTCTTGAGTGCTGGCAGTTCCGGGTCGCTCTTGTCCGCATCCGACTCTGTCTTCTTGCCGACGATGACGGTGGTCGTCATCACCTTGTCGGCGTCTTCAGAACCGTCGAACAAATTGGTCTCGTAAAACGTCTCGCCGCTGCTGGCCTTCTTGATCAGTTCTTCCAGGTGCTGGGTCGGAAACTGCGTGGCCGACAGTTCGAGATCGCTCTTTTCGGGTTTGTCGATGGCGACCTTGAGCCCGTCATCCTCGCGCGTGGCGGTGCCCTTCACTTCCTTGTCGAGGTTCTGGTCGACGAAGGATTTCGTGACGAAGCTGAAGGTCTTGCCCTCCGGGTCCTCGAAAGTCGTCGTCTGCTGGTCGGTGACACGGGAGTTGTCGCCTGAGTCGATCTGCGTGACGAAACGGAATTTGACCGTATAGCCTTCGCAGGGTGAACCGTTGAACTCATAGACCATGCGGCCGGCAAGACTGGTTATGCCGGAGCGATCGGAAGCCTTGTCGAGGACGAGATCATAGACCGCGCGATGCGGCGCCAGAGGTGTTGCGGCAAAGGCGGGCACGGCAAGCAGCGCCGACGGTGAAACAAGGGCAAGCAAGGCAAGGCGCAATGCGCGCATGAAGACGCTCCGATCGGCGCGGTCCGAATTGGCCGCAGGAAAGATGGTCACTTTAAAAAAAGTCGTGGCGGAAGCGAGGCAAAAATAGCAGTTTGCGCGCGACAACCGAATTCCACCATTAAGACATAGGGAATGACGATGGGCGAAACAATCGAAAACCGGCTCAAGGATCTGGGCGTCTACCTGCCGCAGGCTGCAGCCCCTGCCGCAAACTACGTGCCCTTCATGCAGAGCGGCAAGCTCGTCTTCACCGCCGGCCAGTTGCCGCTGAAGGACGGCAAGCTCGTCGCTACCGGCCTGCTCGGCCGCGATCTTGATACGGCAGCCGGCAAGGAAGCGGCAAAGCTGTGCGCCATCAACATCCTGGCACAGGCCAAAGCGGCAACCGGCGATCTCGACAGGGTCAAGCGGCTGGTGAAGATCACCGTCTTCGTCGCTTCGTCGCCGGACTTCACCGAGCAGCACCTCGTCGCCAACGGCGCATCCGATTTTCTGGTCGCAGCCCTTGGCGATGCAGGCAAGCATGCGCGCTCGGCGGTCGGCGTGGCGGTATTGCCGCTGAATGCCGCCGTCGAGATCGAAGCCATCATCGAAGTCGCCTGATAGCGAGCAGAGCCATGACCGACATTTCCTGGCTGACCGCCCGTCCGATCGCCCATCGCGGCTACCATGACCAGAACAAGAGCGTGTGGGAAAATACGCTGTCGGCCTTTGGCCGCGCTGTCGACAAGGGCTTTGCCATAGAATGCGACGTGCATCTGTCGTCGGACGGCGTGCCGGTGATTTTTCACGATCAGGGCCTGGAACGCCTGACCGGCACGGACGGCTTCATTTGGCAGCGGACGGCCGGCGAGTTGGCAGCACTGCGGGTCGGCGGCACCGCCGATCACGTCCCCACCCTTAGGGAATTGCTCGACCTCGTCGATGGGCGCGTGCCGCTGGTCGTTGAACTGAAGGGCATTCCCGGACGTGATGACGGGCTGGTGAAGCGCGTGTGCGACATGCTGCATGGCTACAAAGGCAAGGCGGCGATCATGTCGTTCGACCACTGGCTGATCCGCCAGTTTCCGGCGCATGCGAAGAAAATCCCGACCGGCCTGACCGCCTATGGCACGAAGAACCACGAGGTCGAGCCGCATTTCTCGATGCTCACCTACGGCATTTCCTTCACCTCCTACAGCGTGACGGAACTGCCCAACCGCTTTGTCGATTTCGTACGGGAAAAGCTCGATATGCCGGTCATCACATGGACCGTTCGGGACCAGGCGATGGTGGAGCATACCTTCGCCCATGCCGACCAGATGACCTTCGAAGGCTTCGATCCCGACGCCAATCTTACATCGTGAGCCAAAATCCTCTTGCACTGCAAAAACGGCGACGTATCTAAAGCTTCATGGACAGCGAAAGCGACGGGCAGGGAAAGCAGGCGGATGGCCAATACGTCATCCGCACCGTCGACAGTATCAACGCTTTTTCCCGTGACGAATGGGACAGGTTTTCCGGCGCCTCGCGCTGCGTATCCGAAAGACCGTACAACCCGTTCGTTTCATTCGATTTCCTGAACATTCTCGAAGAATCAGGCTGTGTCTCGCGTCGCGCCGGCTGGCAGCCGCACCATCTGCGGCTCGAGGCGCCAGACGGCGCGGTTCTCGGCGCGGTCCCATGCTACGTGAAATCGCACAGCCAGGGCGAATATGTCTTCGATCATGGCTGGGCCGACGCGTACGAGCGCGCGGGCGGGCAATACTACCCCAAACTGCAGGCTTCGGTGCCGTTCACGCCGGCGACAGGACCGCGATTGCTTGCTGCGCAAGGAGTGAATGCCAATGCGGCAAGAGCCGCCCTCGCCTCTGGGCTGAAGCTGCTGACGGACCGACTTGGCGTTTCCTCTACTCATGTCACCTTCGCCGAGCAGGATGACATGACCGCGCTCGAAAGCGCCGGTTTTCTTGCCCGCACCGACCAGCAATTTCATTTTTTCAATGAAGGCTTCTCGAACTACGACGATTTTCTCGCCACCCTCGCCTCACGCAAGCGCAAGGCGATGAAGAAGGAACGCCGCGAGGCAGTTGCGAACGACATTTCGATCGACTGGCTGACCGGCAGCGATCTCACCGAGCGCGCCTGGGACGACTTTTTTGCCTTCTACATGGATACAGGTAGCCGAAAATGGGGCCGGCCCTATCTCAATCGGAAATTCTTCTCGCTGATCGGCGAGCGCATGCGCGACGACGTGCTGCTGGTGATGGCCAAGCGCAACGGCCGCTACATCGCTGGCGCCATTAACTTCATCGGCTCCGACACGCTATTCGGGCGCAACTGGGGTTGCATCGAGGACCATCCCTTTCTGCATTTCGAGGTCTGCTACCATCAGGCGATCGACTTCGCGATTGAGAAGGGCCTGAAGGTGGTTGAAGCCGGCGCGCAGGGCGAGCACAAGCTGGCGCGCGGCTATCGGCCGGTGACGACCCATTCGGCCCACTACATCTCCCACCCTGGCCTGAGGAACGCGGTTGCCGAATATCTGGAGCGCGAACGCCGCGAAGTCGAGCGCATGAGCGAATATCTCGAAGAGCATGGACCTTTCCGCAAGACCGACAACGATCCCGCGCCTTGAGGCAATTTTCCTGCACTCCGTATCGCCGCGTTGATTGCAGGCCCTTCATCAAATGAATATGACCGCTCTAACCGGATCATGAGAGGCAGATGATGGCTTACGACGACAGCAACGTGTTCGCGAAAATCCTGCGTGGCGAACTGCCGTCGCACAAGCTTTACGAGGATGCGGATACATTCGCGCTGATGGACATCATGCCGCGCGGCGACGGCCATTGCCTCGTCATTCCCAAGAAAGCCTCGCGCAACATTTTTGATGTGGAGCCGGATAGTCTCGCCGCCGTGATGCGCACGGTGCAGAAACTGTCGCGCGCGGTGATGAAGGCATTTTCGGCCGACGGCGTGACCGTCCAGCAGTTCAATGAGACTGCGGGCGGCCAGGTGGTGTTTCACCTCCATGTCCACATCCTGCCCCGCTTCGAAGGCGTGGCGCTGAAGCCACATACGGGCTCGATGGAAAAGCCTGAAATTCTGGCTACGAATGCCGAGAAGATACGCGCCGCACTCGCTGACAGCTAAAGCAGGTAAAGCCCGGCCAGGAGAGCGACTTCGCCAGCGATGATGCCAACAAGCACGCGCCGGCCGAGCAGCATATAGGCGGCAAAGCCGATCGCGGCGGCACCGATGCGCAAGCCGACAGGTGTTCCCGCCAACTCTCCGCTGGGAAAGATGATCAGATTGCCGATGACAGCGGCCACCAGCGCCGTGGCGACGGTGCGCACCAGCACCAAAACGTCCGAATCCTCCGAGATGCGGCCACCGAAATAGACGCCGAGGAACCGCCAGGCGTCCGTCGCCAGCCATCCGGCGACGAGGATGAACAGAAACGGCCACCACCAGGCGTCTATCGACCCGAACGTCACCGGGCTGCCCTCTTCCGCGTCATATGGTGGAAGATATAGGCACCGCCGCCGCCGATGAGGCCGGCGAGAAGCAGGTCGAAGCCCGGCCAGATCAAGTGGAAGGCCGGTCCGAGTACCAAACCCAGAACCATCGCGACGTGCCCTGCCCGTTCGCGCGCCGAGCCCCAGAGCGACGTGAGAAAATACATCGGCGTGAGCAGGAAAAGAGCTGCCGAAACTGTCGGCGGCAGGCTGTCAGCAAGCAGGAAGACGACCGCGACTACGATCATGTTGACCAGGACGAGTGTCGGCCCCAATCCGGCATAATAGCTGGTGCGCATCTGGCGTGGGATGCCGCCGAGCCGCTCCATCGCCAGCACCCAGGACGTTACGGCGACGAAATGGGACAGGAAATACAGAAACCATTTCGATGTGCGAGGGCCCTTCAATTCCGGCACGAGCGCCACGACCATCGGCATAAGGCGAACCGAAGACAGCGCCACGGCAAAGGCTGCCGCCGGCAGCGAAGCGCCCGATAGAATGCCGCCGATAAGAACGACATTGGCCGGCAGCGCCCAGACAGTACCTGTCATGAAAACGGTCTGAACCAGCGTCAGTCCCGCTTCCTTTGCCAATCCGGCAAAGCCGATATGAGCGCTGGCGAGGAGCAGGCCGGGAACGGAGAAGGCAGCGCGAACGCCGCGCAGATACCAGACCAGGTGCCCGGCAGTGTCGGCTTCGGAATCTATGGAAATTGCGGTAGCTTCGTCGGACATCGCTTTGCCGCTTAGCACATGCGAAAAGCCGAGGCGACGTGAAATTCGTGGGCCAGAACCTGCCAGCCAACGCCGATCAAGATGGCAGGAGATTACAACAGACACGCCGGCGAAGCTTGAGCCGGCAGATGGCCTGCGCTACGCTGTAGGCGTCGAAAAAGGCGGATCGGTGTGGTTAGCCCGGTCGTTTCCTGCGGGGAACTCTGTCTGGCGCTTGCGCCAAGTCCCATGACGTAGCTCTGTCGCATGGTGCGTCAGCGCAAACGTTAGGGATATGAACAATGCAACAGCAAATCTCCGTACTCACCCTTGGCATCGCCGATCTGGTGCGGTCACGGCGCTTCTATGTCGAAGGTTTCGGCTGGCAGCCGATTTTCCAGAACGAGGACATCGTCTTCTACCAGATGAACGGTTTCGTGCTCGGAACCTGGCTGGAAACCTCGCTTTCCGCGGATATGGGACGCAAGCTGGTCAAGCCGGGCGCCTTCGCCATGGGCCATAATGTTCCAGCCAGAGATGACGTCCAGCCGACAATGGATCTCCTGGTCAAAGCCGGCGGGCGGCTGCTGAAAGCCCCGACCGAGCCGCCGCATGGCGGCTTCACCGGCTATGTCACCGATCCGGACGATCATGCCTGGGAAATCGCGTGGAACCCGGCCTGGGTGGTCAGCCCTTCCGGCTTGGTCACCTTCGGCCTCTGAGCAAAGAACTGCCGGTCGTAGTCAAGCGCGGCCGGCTTTTTCGCGGCGTTCAAGGCTTTTTCCTACAGAGAAAAACATTTGCATTGCCTCTTTTTTCTGCATAGCGTGAAGATGCCCGTTTTCAAAGCAGGGAGAGCTTTGGAGCTGGGATATCCGCAGCATAGCGGACCGCTAGAGGCGGCATAATCAAAGGGAGAAAATTCAGGGAAGGCCGGGAGGTGTCGTCTCAACAACACCGAGGGGTAACAATAATGGAACCGGCAGAACTGCAAACCAAGATAGAGGCGCTGGAGGCGTCTCTGAAGATGGCCACGGCCGTCAATGCGGAGATATTTTACTGGTGGTGCACCGCATTGATGATCGCCATCCATGCGGGTTTTCTCGCTTATGAAATGGGCGCATCCCGCGCCAAGAATGCACTCGCTTCGGGCGTCAAGAACCTCGTCGCCTTCGCATTCCTCGTACCGTTCTTCTATTTCGTCGGGTGGTTCATCTACAACGCTTTTCCGACCGGCCTCACCATATCGGAAGCCGGCGCAAATGCCCTGCCCTGGGCGCAGGCAATGGGGCCGAACCTCGGCGACAACGCTTCCGGCATCTTCTGGGCCGCGTTCACGCTCTTTGCGGCAACCACCGCATCGATCATGTCAGGTTCGGTCATCGAGCGTATCCGCATTTCCGGCTTTGCCATCCTCGCTATCGTGCTCGGCTCTATGGTGTGGGTTCTCGGCGCGTCGTGGGGATGGCATCCCAACGGCTGGCTGACCACGAGTTGGGGTCTTCACGACATCGGAGCCGCAGGCTGCGTCCACATGGTCGCCGGCTTCTTCACGCTCGGCGTGCTGATCAATCTCGGGCCGCGCATCGGCCGCTTCAATGCGGATGGCAGCGTCAACGAGATCAACGGACATAATATGCCGATGTCGCTGATCGGCCTGATGCTGATTGTCATGGGCTTCTTCGGCTTCCTCGGCGGCTGCATCATCTACACCGGCGACACCTGGATGACGATCTACAACACGCCGACCACGCTTTCGGCCTTCGCCTTCAACACGCTGATGGGCGTCGCCGGCGGCATGCTTGGCTGCTATCTCGTCACCCGCGATCCGTTCTGGATGATGTCGGGTGCACTGGTCGGCGTTATCTCGTCTGCGCCGGGCCTTGATGTCTATTACCCGCCGCTCGCCTTCATGATCAGCTTTGCCGGCGGCTGCGTCGTCCCGAAGCTTAACCAATTGCTGCTCACCAAGTTCAAGATCGACGATGCAGTCGGCGCAGTCGCCGTTCACGGCTTCGGCGGTGTTTGGGGCCTGGTGGCTTGCGGCATTTTCGCGTCGGGATATCCGAACGTGGAAGGACCGGCGATCTCGTTCCTTGGTCAGGTTCAGAGCATGCTGGTGTTCGCCGTCCTCGGCTTCCTGCCGGGCTACGTGCTTTCCTATGTGCTCAAGATGTTCGGCCTGCTGCGCAGCAGCGAAGCCGCAGAACTGGCCGGTCTCGACCTCGCCGAAGTTCCGGTAAAGGCCTATCCTGAATCACGCATCCCCGCCTTCGGCGACGGCGCACTCAGCCCCGCCGAATAATGAACGCAATCAAAGATATAAGCGGAGACGTTTCATCATGAACAGCGCACCGATCACCGCCTGGGAAGGCGCGGAGGCTTATTTCACCTTCGCCGACAAACCGGCCCTGCTGGCCATCTTCTGTCTCGCGGCCATTGCTGCCTGCGTCTACACCATCGTCAGCATGGTCAAGCACGAGAACGCCAGTTCCAGGAAACTGAACGGCAAATAAGACGGCTCTATCGTCCGCCAAAAAGAAACCCGCCGGCTTTTCGCCGGCGGGTTTTTCGTCTCTGGGTTCAGATGCCTTGGCCGGTCAGCCCTTGCGTGGAAGCTGCGGTACCAGGCTGCGCTTCGTTCCGTCCTTGCCCTTCGGCGGAGACTTCGGCTTCGCCGTTGCCACAGGCTTCTTCGCAACCGCCTTCTTTGCGGCCGGCTTCTTTGCCGGAAGCTTCTTCGGTTCTTCCTTCTTCGGCTTGACCGGCAGTTCATCGGCAAGCGTTTCGAGCTTCAGGCCGGTCTCGCCGGTTTCCTTCTTCTCGACGGTCACACGGACGGTGCCGCCCTTCTTGAGCTTGCCGAACAGAACCTCGTCAGCCAGCGGCTTCTTGATGTGCTCCTGGATGACGCGGCCGAGCGGCCGGGCCCCCATGCGCTCGTCATAGCCCTTCTCGGCAAGCCAGGCGATGGCGTCCGGCGACAGGTCGAAGGTCACGCCACGTTCTGAAAGCTGGGCTTCCAGCTGCATGACGAACTTCTCGACCACCTTGTGCACGACCGGAACCGGCAGCGTACCGAACGGGATGATCGCGTCGAGACGGTTGCGGAATTCCGGCGTGAAAAGCCGGTTGATCGCCTCGACATCGTCGCCTTCGCGCTTGGTCGATCCAAACCCGATCGCCGCGCGCTGCGCATCCGATGCGCCCGCATTGGTGGTCATGATCAGGATGACATTGCGGAAGTCGATCTGCTTGCCATTGTGGTCGGTCAGCTTGCCGTGATCCATGACCTGCAACAGGATGTTGAACAGATCCGGATGCGCCTTTTCGACCTCATCGAGCAGCAGCACGCAATGCGGATGCTGGTCGACGCCGTCGGTCAGCAGGCCACCCTGGTCGAAGCCGACATAGCCGGGAGGCGCGCCGATCAGCCGCGAGACTGTGTGACGCTCCATATATTCCGACATGTCGAAGCGGATCAACTCGACGCCGAGCGACAGTGCCAACTGCCGCGCGACTTCGGTCTTACCGACGCCGGTCGGGCCTGAGAACAGGTAGGAGCCGATCGGCTTTTCCGGTTCGCGCAGGCCGGCACGTGCGAGCTTGATCGCCGACGACAGTGCGGTGATCGCCGTATCCTGGCCGTAGACGACACGCCGCAGCTCGGTCTCGAGACCGGCCAGAACCTGCTCGTCGTCGGCAGAAACGGTTTTCGGCGGAATGCGGGCCATCGTCGCGATGGTTGCTTCGATTTCCTTGATGCCGATCGTCTTCTTGCGCTTGCCTTCCGGCAAAAGCATCTGCGAGGCGCCGGTCTCGTCGATCACGTCGATCGCCTTGTCCGGCAGCTTGCGGTCGTTGATGTAGCGCGCCGAGAGTTCCACCGCAGCCTTTATGGCTTCGTTGGTGAACTTCACCTTGTGGAAGTCCTCATAATAGGGCTTCAGGCCCTTCATGATCTCGATCGCATCGTCGACGGTCGGCTCGTTCACGTCGATCTTCTGGAAGCGCCGCACCAGGGCACGGTCCTTCTCGAAGAACTGGCGGAATTCCTTGTAGGTGGTCGAACCGATGCAGCGTATCGCACCGGAAGACAGCGCCGGCTTGAGCAGGTTCGACGCATCCATCGCACCGCCCGAGGTGGCACCGGCGCCGATCACCGTATGGATCTCGTCGATGAACAGGACCGCACCCGGATACTCTTCGAGCTCCTTGACGACCTGTTTCAGACGCTCCTCGAAATCGCCGCGATAGCGGGTGCCTGCAAGCAGGGTACCCATGTCGAGTGCAAAGATCGTGGCGTCAGCGAGCACCGACGGTACATCGCCCTCGACAATACGCTTGGCCAATCCTTCGGCGATCGCCGTCTTGCCGACGCCGGGATCGCCGACATAGAGCGGGTTGTTCTTCGAGCGGCGGCACAGCACCTGGATGGTGCGGTTGATCTCGGATTCACGGCCGATCAGCGGGTCGATCTTGCCGGCCCGCGCCTTCTTGTTGAGATCGACGCAGTAGGCGGTAAGCGCGTCCTGCTGCTTCTTCTTGCCGCCCTCCTCCTGGGCGTCGCCGCCACCGGAGGAACCGCCGGACTGATCGTCCTCGGCACCGCGAGGCGTCCTGCTTTCGCTGGCGCCCGGCCGCTTGGCAATGCCATGCGAGATGTAGTTGACCGCGTCGTAGCGGGTCATCTGCTGTTCCTGCAGGAAGTAGGCAGCGTGGCTCTCGCGCTCGGCAAAGATAGCCACGAGCACGTTGGCACCCGAAACCTCGTCGCGGCCCGAAGACTGGACGTGGATAACCGCGCGCTGGATGACGCGCTGGAATCCGGCGGTCGGCTTTGAGTCCTCGTCGTAACCGGTGACCAGATTATCGAGTTCGGTATCGATATAGGTGAGCACCGTGTGCTTCAGATCGTCGAGATCGACGTTGCAGGCACGCATGACGGCGGCCGCTTCGGCGTCGTCGATCAGCGCCAGCAGCAGATGCTCAAGGGTTGCATATTCATGGTGGCGCTCATTGGCGAGTGTCAACGCCTGGTGCAGCGCCTTTTCCAGGCCTTGGGAGAAAGCCGGCATTCAGTACCTCATTTCTTCTCCATCACGCATTGCAGCGGATGTTGATTCTGACGGGCAAAATCCATGACCTGGGACACTTTGGTCTCGGCCACTTCAAATGTATAGACCCCGCATTCGCCGACGCCATGATTGTGAACATGCAGCATGATGCGGGTAGCGGCTTCGCGATCCTTCTGGAAAAACCGTTCCAGAATATGGATGACGAATTCCATCGGCGTGTAGTCGTCGTTGAGGATCAGAACCCGATAAAGGCTGGGCTTCTTTGTCTTGGTCTTCGTGCGCGTGATTACGGCTGTGCCGCGGCCGGGGCCATTGCCCCCGTCCTGGCCATTCTGCATATGCGCCACTCGCTTGGTCGTGGCATCCCCGCCGTTCGTCACTTGCACCATGCCTTTCGCGGGATCCTCACCCGAAACTCGAATGTAGGTAGTCGACACCAGATTTTAAGCCCTTCTTTCTTGGTGACAATATGCTTGCTCGTTTCAGGAGCGACGATTTCAGTCAATCGTGATCGGATAACGGGCAAGAAGAACGAAAAAACCCGGCTGCGCAAGGCAACCGGGTTTATGGCAGAGCGGTGAGCTCCGCGAATAGGTCAATCGCGAAAAATTACTTCGCCTTGGCAATGATCGATTCGAAAGGCTTGTAAGCCTCCTTGGCGAGGTCGGCATAGAGCTCCTGGAGCTTGGTAGCCTCGGCAACGAAGCCCTCATAGGCCTGCTTGGCGTAGTCGGTCTGGATTTCGAGGGCCTTTTCCAACGAACCCGACGAGATCACTTTTTCAAACGCAGCAGAACCGCTTTCGAACGACTTCTTGGAGTATTCGCCCGCTTCGGCGGCGATCGCCTGGGCGCTCTTGGAGACGGACGCAAAGCTCTTCAGGCTGTTGTCCATGAATTCCTTGCCGAATTTGCTCGTGTCTTCAAACGACTGCATCATCTGCGCATTCCCTTTCGTTGTCGGTTGGTCTGGCGCTTTTTTGTGCGATGCCGCTAATTTATTGTGCGATGCACAAAAAGTCAATCGGAGATGCCCTCAAGGCAGGCAATTCGCAGCAGCGGCGAAAGATAAATTTATCCTAAATCCAAAACAAAATGGTGAACGTTACGGTTACCATAAACGGATTGGTAACGCTGTGACCCTACTGTGACCCGAAAGTGAGGCAGGAGCCTTTGCCGCCTCGGGTGCAACAAAAATCCAAAGGGTGTAACAGTGCGTCAAGCGTTTGCAGGCATTGCTCTCCAAAAAGTATTCTCCGCAAAATCCGCAATCGCAGCCTTTCTCGCCATTACGATGTGCGTGGCGGCAGTTGGTTCGGCATCGGCGAATGCGAAATATGCTGCGATCGTCGTCGACGCCAATACCGGCAAGACGCTGTTCTCGGCGAACTCGGAATCGCGACGTTTTCCGGCATCGCTGACCAAGATGATGACGCTGTACCTGACCTTCGAAGCGCTCTCGCGCGGCAAGATCAACAAGGACACCCGCGTCCCCTTCTCCGCCCAGGCGTCCGCGCAGCCGCCGACGAAGATCGGCGTGAAAGCGGGCGGTTCGGTCACTGTCGAAACCGCGATCTACGCGCTCGTCACCAAGTCGGCCAATGACGCAGCCACAGCACTTGCCGAGCTTCTCGGCGGCTCGCAGGACAATTTCGCGCGCATCATGACCGCCAAGGCGCGCAGCCTCGGCATGAACAGCACTGTTTTCCGCAATGCCAACGGCCTGCCAAACTCGGCGCAGTTCACCACCGCCCGCGACATGGCCATGCTCGGCATCGCGCTGAAGGAGCACTACCCGCAGTATTATGGCTATTTCTCCACCCGCTCCTTCACGTATGGCCGGCAGCGCATGCCGAACCACAATCGTCTTCTCGGCCGCATCAAGGGCGTGGACGGCATCAAGACCGGCTATACCAATGCTTCCGGCTTCAATCTCGTCTCGTCGGTTTCCGACGGCAATCGCCGCATCGTCGCGGTCGTTATGGGCGGCGCCAGCGGTGCTGCTCGCGACAACCATATGGCCGACCTGATCAAGAAGTACCTGCCCCAGGCTTCCAACGGCGGCAAGGGCGGCCCTTTGATTGCCAGCGCCACCACCTCGCCGATCGGTGCGATCGCCAAGGTGCTGCTGCCCAAGCATGACGCGCCGACCCCGGATACGCGCCCGGGTGCCGATATCGTGGTTGCTGCCGATGAAGCGCCTGCCGTCGTCAAGCGCAAGGTTGCGCGCACGCCGGAAACGGTCGCTGCCCCTGTCATGCAGGCCTATGCCGATCCGGCGCCAAGGCCGCAGGCTGAGGTCGAAGAGGTTGCTGAGCAGCGTACCGCTGCAGTCGATCAGGCTGTTGCCATCCAGCAGGAAGTCGATCCGGCCCATACCGCATCTGTCGGCCCGTCAGGCTGGGCGATCCAGGTTGCTTCGTCGCCGAGCCGCGAAGAAGCCCAGGCATTCCTTTCCAAGGCCAGCCAGCAGGCGCCCAAGCTTCTTTCCGACGCTGCAGCCTTCACCGTGCAGTTCGAAAAAGGCGGCGTGACCTACCATCGCGCACGCTTCGGCGGCTTCGGCACCAAGACCGCCGCGTGGGACGCCTGCGCTGCACTGAAGAAGAAGAAAATCGCCTGCTACGCAATTCAGAACAACTGAAACACTCCGGGTTGTTTCGTGTCGAAGGAGACTAATGGTGATTGGTGAGCAAGACGTCCTTGGCTTCGTTGATCCGCGCCGCCAGGAAAGACGTGCCTCCGAGATCGGGGTGCAGGCGCTGCATCAGGCGGCGGTGCGCCTTGCGGATATCCGCCGCGGTGGCCCCCGTTTCAAGACCAAGGATCTTGTAGGCCTCCTCCTTAGTCATGGCGCCAGAACCTGGCGCAACACCATGCCCGTCGCTACCGTGCGCATCCGCGTCTTCGCGCCAGACGGGAAACCGGCCATCAAGATAAGTCTCTAGCAGCTGACGGCTCTCCTGGTCACCGGAGAGGTCTGCGTAGAGCTCCTTGAGCTCTTTCAGCGACATGGCGCTGAGCATCTTCTGCTCGTGCCGGCCGGCAAGCACCATGCCTTCCAGCACGCCGCTGTCGTGATCGAGTTCCATCTCCAGCGCCGCTGTACGCACCGTCGAGCGTTTTCCAGGCGTCTTTTTCTTCGCAGCGCGCATGCGTCCTGCAGAGTACCAGGCGAAAGCTGCCGATAGCAGCATGCCACCAAATCCCGCTCGGCCGACGAGCAGAAACACGACACCCACAAGCCCGACGGCGATAGGACCGGCGAGCGTTGCCGTTCTGGCAAGGCTGGCGGGCTCAGCGCGCAGAAATACCGTCCCGGCCACCAGCAGCAGCATCGCAAGGCTCAGAATTCCAAGCAGAAGGCTCATCCGGACCTGCCGCGCAGATGTTCGATCATAAGGCGATCCTCCTCGCGTCCACGCACTTCAAGGGCCTTGAGGCCACCCGTAGCGAAGACCGCGATCGCTGAAAGCAGTTTCGCCAGCATTGCCGGCGCGTTACGGTCGAAGCGGAACCAGGCGCCTTTCGACAGCCGCGCGATTTCCTTGAAGGCCGCTTCGGCAAGATGGTCCTTGCCTTCCTGAAAGACGAAGACGGGAACCCCGTGCAGGCCGAGATTTCCCGCCTTCACCGAAAGATCGTCCACGTCCTCCTCCATCGCATCGCCGATATAGACGAGCGCGCCAACTTTGGAGCGCCCGACTTCCCTAAGTGCATGTGAAAGAACCTTGCCGATCTGGGTATGGCCGCCCTGACAGGAGATCCGCATCATCAAACGCTTCAGCGACGCCGTATCAGCCACGAATTGCGAGGAACGGCATTCGCCGAGACCGCGAAAATATACGAGCTGGACATTGAGCGAACCGGCATGCTGCACGGCGTCGAACATTTCAGCCTGCAGCGAACAGGCGAGATCCCATGTCGGCTGCCGGCTCATCGTCGCATCCAGCGCCAGAATGAGGCGGCCAGAACTCGATCCCTTCGCCTGGCCCAGCGCTCGTGCCTGCCGCACGAAAGCCTCGACGTCCCCTGCGCTCGAATGCTTTTCAGGCGGCGAGGCACGATTGGCGATGGATGCAGGCGGCTTCTTTTCAGTCATGAAAGGAAGATGTGGCGGGATGGCGCTGCTTGCAAGCCGGGTTAGCGCATCATGGGTAAAAACGGCTTGATGCACGGCTTCATGGCTCGAGAGCAAAAACGGCGCTGGGGCGTATGTCAGCGTCCCGGCCTACCCCGAAATCAGGCACCCGATATTCGGCTAGCTGCCGCAGCCGAGAACGAGGCAGATATGCCCGCCCCGGATCACCGATCAGGACATCGATACCGGTATCGAGGCATCGGTCGAGAAAGGCCATGACGCGCTCCGCGAGTTGGCTTTTGTAAAAGAGGTCGCCAACGGCCACGATATCCACCAAGGGCGGCGGGCCAGACGTGAGATCGCTTCCAATTGCCGTGATCGAGACACCGTTTTCAGCGGCGTTCAGGCCGATTGCGGCAACGCCGTTGCGGTCGATTTCGGAAGCGATCACCTCGCCTGCACCGGCTTTCATCGCCGCAATGCCAACCAGCCCGGAGCCCGCCCCAAGGTCGAGCACCCGCCGGCCTGTCACCGTTTCCGGTCGATCAAGGAAATACCGCGCCAACACCAATCCGCCCGCCCAGGGATAGGCCCAGTAAGGGGGTAAAGGGTCTGCATCCCCTTCAGCTTCGGTCAGGCGCCGCAACCCGCTGCCCGGATGCGCCGTGTAAAGCCTGATCTCCGGCACGAAAGGCACTGCGATGACATGCATGTGCGCGCGGATGAAGCTTGCTGCAGCGTGGTCAGCCGGTTTGGCGATTGCACCCGGCGCTTTGGAATTATCGGCGGGTGAACTCAAAGCAGTCCGAGGTCGGCCAGTTCGCGGCGCAGTTTTGGCGGCATTTCCACCAGGCCGGAATTGCCGGAGCCAAGATCGGCCGGGGCATCCGGCGCCTTGAGATAGCGCCAGCCCTGAAAGGCCCGGCGCGGCTGCCAGTCGGTGCGGATAACAACCGGGTCGAGCACCAGATGGCAGCGCGAAATGCCCTCTTCGTCGGTGAAGGGTCGGATTTCCAGAAGCCGCTGGCGGCACTGCACGTTGCTCTTGATGACCCAATAGAGCGAACCGCCGTCAATGAGCTCCGCGCCGCGCGTCGGCATCATGCGGGTCGTGTGATACTGCTCGACCGGTTCGCCATTGCGGCGGCGTTCGTCCAGCCGGAAGGCGATCCACTCTTCCAGATCCTCGACGCTGTCGCAGCCGACGCAGAGTTTTATGAGGTTCAGGGCCATGGCCAATGGTTTAGCGCCGGCATCGGCGTCGTCAATTCAAATCACCGTTCTCCACAGGCCGGCTCAGCACTCCACGACGTTTACTGCAAGGCCGCCCAGGCTGGTTTCCTTGTAGCGCTCGTTCATGTCCATGCCGGTCTGGCGCATGGTTTCGATGGCCGCGTCGAGCGGCACGAAATGCTTTCCGTCGCCCTTGATGGCCAGCGAGGCGGCCGTCACCGCCTTCACCGCTCCCAGCGCGTTGCGTTCGATGCACGGCACCTGCACGAGCCCACCGACGGGATCGCAGGTCATGCCGAGATGATGTTCAAGCGCGATCTCGGCGGCATTTTCCACCTGTTCCGGCGTGCCGCCCATGACGGCGCAAAGCCCGGCGGCGGCCATTGCCGAAGCCGAACCGACCTCGCCCTGGCACCCGACTTCCGCGCCTGAAATCGAGGCGTTGGTCTTGATGATGCCACCGACGGCGGCAGCCGTCAGCAGAAAATCGCGAATGCCAGCCTGATCGGCCTCGGGATGGAAATGCAGCCAGTAGCGCAGCACCGCAGGCAGCGTACCGGCAGCGCCATTGGTCGGCGCTGTAACGACGCGGCCGCCGGCAGCGTTCTCCTCGTTGACGGCCATGGCGTAGATCGACAGCCAATCATTGGCCAGAAGCGGGTTCGGGCGGTTCTGACGCCATTCTTCCTGCAATTTGTCATGAAGCTGGCGGGCACGGCGGCGCACCTTCAACCCGCCCGGCATGATGCCGTCCTGCGACAGGCCGCGCTCGATGCAGCTTTTCATGGCGCCCCAGATGGCATCCAGGCCGGAGTCGAGTTCGTCGCGCGACTGGCGCGTCTCCTCGTTGACGCGCTTCATCTCGGCAATCGACAACCCGCTCTTGCCCGCCATGGCCAGCATTTCGACGGCATTCTTGAACGGATACGGCACCTTCGGGCCGGTCGACGTGTCGCCGCGCGATTTCAGGCGCTGAAGCTCTTCCTCGGAAACCACGAAGCCGCCGCCGATCGAATAGTAGATGCGTTTCAGCAGCAGCCGGTCGTCGGCATCGTAGGCGTAAAAGGCCATGCCGTTGGCGTGGCCGAGCAGAGGCGTCTTCTTGTCCATCACAAGATCGCTCGCCGGATCGAAGCGATAGGATGGGTGGCCGGGAGGGGCTACGCGCTTCTCCGCTGTGATTTTCTCGATGATCGCATCGGAAAGGTCAGGGTCTACGGTCGTGGGTATCTGGCCGGCAAGGCCAAGGATGACGGCGCGGTCGGTGCCATGGCCGACGCCGGTGTAGGCAAGCGAGCCGTGCAGGCTGGCAGCGACGCGATCGACCTTCGCACCCGCCGGGCGCGGCCAGTCATCACCCAGCATTTCCGCCAGGAAGCGGGCTGCAGCCGTCATGGGGCCCATCGTGTGCGAACTGGACGGACCGATGCCGATCTTGAAGAGGTCGAATACCGACAGGAACACGAGCGGTTGGTCTCCACGGACTGCAAGGCGCGGGCTGCGCTTGTCTCATCTATATATGGATGTTTGGGCGCTTTTGTCAGGCAAAGCTTGGCGCTTCCCGACTTCGATTGCTTCGCCAACGACACCCTCAAAACAAAAGAGACGCGGAAAACCGCGCCTCTTTCAAATTTCGATGCTGTCTGCCGGGGTCAGCTTGCGACCGCTGCCGCCGCTTCGGCCCCGCTGACCAGCCAGAAAAGTACGATGATGCCTGCAATGCCGATCACTGCCTTGGCCGTGAGGCCCCAGCAGGATTTCTGAACGCTGTCGTCCATGATGTCTTTTTCTATCCTGTGAAATCTTGCGAGAACGGCTTTCCCGCCGCTTTTCTCCCACCCCGCAGTGGGATGGCTGGATACGCCTTTGCGCGGCTGTTCGCAACTGCAAAAAAGGCAGAAGCAAGGCGGATTTCGCATATCTGCCATGCGCCGGCCATCCGCATTTTAATAAAATCAACGATTTATCCGGCTCTTCGCATAAACACTTTCGCAAGCTGTGTGACGGGATTGTGTCGCAGTCGTCATCTTGAGCGAAGTGCTTTTCGCGGCATCACGCGGCCGTGATATGTTCGCAAAATGCTCGATTCTCTTCATCTGACGGCAGCCGATCTCGCCGCACTGGTCTTCTTCCTGGTTGCCTGGGTGGTGCACACGCTTGCCGCCGATGGCAAGCTGGTCAGTCGCGTTTCGCTGAGCAGGGCAATGAATGCCCAGCGCGAAGCCTGGATGCAGACGATGGCGCGGCGCGAATTGCGCATGATCGACACGAGCATCATGGTCGGGCTCCAGCAGGGAACCGCGTTTTTCGCCTCGAGCTCGCTCATTGCAGTCGGTGGCTGCTTCGCCTTGCTCGGCGCGTCAGATCATGTGCTGACGGTTCTGTCGGACTTGCCCTTTGCCAGTGCTCCGTCGCGGCCGATCTTCGAGATCAAGGTGCTCGGGCTGATCGTCATCCTGGCCTATTCGTTCTTCAAATTCGGCTGGTCTTACAGGCTGTTCAACTACTGCTCGATCCTGATCGGAGCGGTGCCCATGATCAGGGATGGTCATGCCAACGAAATCGAGATGGAAACCGCGATCCGCCGCGCTGCGCGCATGAACATACTGGCCGGGAAGCACTTCAACGCTGGTCTGCGCGGCATCTTCTTCTCGATCGGCTATCTCGGCTGGTTCGTTGACCCGATCGTGTTCGCGCTGACGACGGTGATCCTGTTCGCCGTGCTTTTGCGCCGCCAGTTCTTTTCAGCGGCAAGAGAGGCCGTCATGGTCGAAGCGCAGGATTACGCCGGGCCGGGAAACGGTGAGTCGATCCGCCCCGAGAGCCAATAGGCGAAAAGCCCGATCCATTCGCGGATCGCCATCGTCGTGTTCTGAAGCGAAGCCTGCGGGTTGTCGCGGAAGAAGCCGACGCCCTCCTCGCCCGAGGTGCGATAATCCACCGGCCAGGGCAGGACCGAAAAGTCGGCTTTGCGAAACAGTGCCATCGAGCGCGGCATGTGGAAGGCGGAGGTGACCAGAAGCCATGTCTCGCCGGGCTTGGGCGTCACCAGCCGCTTGGTGAAAACCGCATTTTCGTAAGTGTTGCGCGACTGGTTTTCGAGCACCATGCGTTCGGGTGCGACGCCGAGCGCAGAAAGCAGCCGGGGTGCCGTATCGGCATCGCCCTCGCCTTCGAGCACCAACGTGCCGACGCCACCGGAGATCACGATCTTCGCATCCGGAAAACGTCGCGCCAGCACTGCCGCCTCAACGAAACGATCGCCGGCGCTGTTCATCTCATAGCCGCCGCGCGCCAGATTGATCGCGCCTTCAAGCCCACCGCCCAGCACGACGATGCCATCGACCTTTTCCGGCAATGTCGGACGCTGAAAACGCTCTTCCAATGGATTCATCAGCATTGCGCCGAGCGACGTCCAAGTCGCCAATCCTAGGATCAGGAACGCGCTGACGCAGCCGGCGACCGACAAGCGCCGCCAGCCGAGAAACAGGCCGACCACGCCGGCCAGAAGCAGGAAGATCGCAAGGTTCAGCGGCTGGATGAAGAACCAGAAGACTTTGGAGACTACAAAGAACATCCCGTCACCTTTTCAAAAGGATGGCGGAACAATCTCTACCACCACTTCTCCGGCTCGAACCGTCCCGCCGCCTGCTCGATGACGTGAGCGGTCTGGAACAGCGTTTCCTCGTCGAAGGGCCGGCCGATAAGCTGTAGACCGAGCGGCAGGCCATGCGCGTCGAGCCCGGCCGGAACCGCGATGCCCGGCAGGCCGGCCATGTTCACGGTGACGGTGAAGATGTCGTTGAGGTACATTTTCACCGGATCGCTCGCCATGTCCTGATCGGCGATGCCGAAGGCAGCCGACGGCGTCGCCGGCGTCAGGATGACATCGACGCCGGCGGCGAAGACGTCCTCAAAATCCTTCTTGATCAGCGTGCGGACCTTCTGCGCCTGAAGATAATAGGCATCGTAATAGCCGGCCGAAAGCACATAAGTGCCGATCATGATGCGGCGTTTGACCTCGCGGCCGAAACCGGCGGCGCGGGTCTGCTCATACATGTCGGTGATGTCCTTGCCCGGCACGCGCAGGCCGTAGCGAACACCATCGTAGCGCGCCAAGTTGGACGAGGCTTCCGCCGGCGCGACGATGTAATAGGCCGGCAGCGCATATTTCGTGTGCGGCAGCGAGATGTCGACGATCTCGGCACCGGCATCCTTGAGCCAGGCAATACCCTTCTGCCACAGCGCCTCGATCTCTTCCGGCATGCCATCGACACGGTATTCCTTCGGAATGCCGACCTTCATGCCCTTGATCGGGCGGCCGATCGCAGCCTCATAGTCCGGCACCGGCAGATCGACGGAGGTCGTGTCTTTCGGATCGACCGAAGCCATGGATTTGAGCATGATCGCGGCATCGCGCACGTCACGCGTGATCGGGCCAGCCTGATCGAGCGACGATGCAAAAGCAACGACGCCCCAGCGCGAAACGCGGCCATAGGTCGGCTTGATGCCGACCGTGCCGGTGAATGCCGCGGGCTGGCGGATCGAGCCGCCGGTGTCGGTAGCAGTCGCGCCGGCACAGAGCCAGGACGAGACGGCAGCTGCCGAGCCGCCGGACGAGCCACCGGGAACGAGCTGCCTGTTCGAACCACCCGCGCGCCACGGATTGACGACCGCGCCGTAGTAGGAGGTCTCGTTGGACGAACCCATGGCGAACTCATCCATGTTGAGCTTGCCGAGCATGACCGCACCGTCGGCCCAGAGATTTGCCGTCACGGTCGATTCATAACGCGGCTTGAAGCCGTCGAGCACATGGCTGCAAGCCTGCGTGTGCACACCTTCGGTGCCGAACAGGTCCTTGATGCCGAGCGGGATGCCCTCGAGCGCCCCACCCTCACCCTTGGCCAGCTTTTCGTCCGATACCCTGGCCATGTCGCGCGCCTTGTCATGCGTGACCGCGACATAGGCGTTGAAGGTCTGGTTGGCAGCGTCGATCGCGCCGAGATAGGCGTCGGTCAGCTCAACGGACGAGATATCCTTCGAGCGAAGTTTCTCGCGGGCTTCGGAAATTGTCAGTTTGGTAAGGTCGCTCATCAGGCAAGGTTCTTTTCGTAAAAACGGGAAAAGCCGGAATCGGGATAGTCGAGAACCGCGCCGCAGACCTGGAACCCGCCACGTTCGTAGACGCGCCAGGCCGGCTCGAAGCCCGGCGCTTCGCCCGTCTCCAGCACGAGCCGCGAAATTCCCTTTTCGCGTGCCAGCGATTCAATGTGCCGCAGAAGCTTTGCGCCGACCCGCTGGCCGCGCACTTCCGGCAGCGTGAACATGCGCTTCACTTCACCGAGGCTGTCGCCATGATCCTTGAGGGATGCCATGCCGACCTGACGACCGGCTTCGTTTCGCGCGACAAGTACCGTCACGGTCGGTTCGGCCATCTGCTCGACGGTCAACTGGAATTGAAACTCCCGCGGCGTAAGCGGGATCATGTGGGCGTTGAGAACCGCCACCATGGCGCGCACGTCGTCCTGCAACGGGGTCTCGATGGCAATCGTTACCGTCATCGTGGTGTTACTCCACGACCTTCGGGACGAGGAAAAAGTTCTCGTCGGTTACCGGCGCGTTGGCGACGATATCGGCCGCCTTGTTGCCGTCGGTGACGATGTCTTCGCGCTTGCGCATTGCCATCGGCGTCACCGAGGTCATCGGCTCGACGCCGGAAACATCGACTTCGTTCAATTGCTCGACAAAGCCGAGGATGGCATTCAACTCGCCGGTCATGCGCTCGGCGTCTTCCTCGGTGACGGCGATGCGGGCAAGATGGGCGACGCGCTTGACGGTGGCTTTATCGACGGACATCAAAAACTCTCCGGAAATCCGGGCTGCTAATCATGTTCGGGCTATAGCGGCGCCAAGCGCGGTGCGCAACAAGCATGTCCGCGCGATTGCCTTCGGGCGGCTAAATGTCCCTGCTTTCGCCGACCTTCGGCACGATGACATCGACGCCCGAGCCTTCCATGCCATCGACGAATTTCTCCGCCGTCTGGTCCAGCATCGGGAATGTCGCGTAGTGGCAAGGTATGACCGTCTCGAACTTGAAGAAGCGCTGGCAGGCCAAGGCCGCGACCGCGCCGCCCATGGTGTAGCGGTCGCCGACGGGTACCAGTCCGATCTTCGGCTCGTGCAGTTCGTTGATCAGCGCCATGTCGGAGAAAATATCGGTATCGCCCATATGGTAGAGTGTGCGGTCGTCGGGGAAATGCAGAACAAGGCCGCCGGGATTGCCGAGATAGACGTTCGATCCGCCCTCGCCGCCGAAGGACGAGGAATGCAGCGCCTGGACGAAAGTCGTCGTGAAGCCACCGCAATCGACGGTGCCGCCAAGATTGCCGGGATTGATCTTGTCGCCGCTCGCACCCTTGCCGACGAGATACATGCAGATCTCGAAATTGGCGACGAGCTGGGCGCCGGTCTTCTTCAGGATTTCGACCGAATCGCCGACATGGTCATTATGGCCATGCGTGAGGAGCAGATGGGTTATACCTTCGGCTGGCCCTTCCCATCCCTTGCCCCATGAAGGATTCTGGCTGAGGAACGGATCGATCAGGATCTTTGCGCCGCCTGCTTCGACGCGGAATGCGGATTGGCCATACCAGGTGATTTTCATGAAGGTCGTCTCCTCGATTTTCTCTTGCCGGGAAGATAGAAGGCAGGGCATTCATGTCAAAAGGAAAGCGGCGAGCCATTGAACATTGTCGTGATCGAAGACCTGCCGGCCCTCTTGGCCAATGGCAGGACGCTTGCCGGGCTCGATCTCGGCGACAAGACGATCGGCGTGGCCGTCTCTGATCGCGGCCTGTCCTTTGCCCATCCGCGCCCGGTCATCATCCGCAAGAAGTTTTCCGTCGATGCAGCGAGCCTCATTGATCTGCTGACGAAGGAAAACACCGGTGCGGTGGTGATTGGCCTGCCGATCAACATGGACGGCAGCGAAGGGCCTCGCGCCCAGGCGTCACGCGCCTTCGTGCGCAACATAGCGCGCATGACCGACCTGCCCTTCGCCTTCTGGGACGAGCGGCTGTCGACGGTCGCCGCCGAGCGCAGCCTGATCGAAATGGACATGTCGCGGGCAAAACGGAAGACGAAGATCGATTCGGCTGCCGCCGCCTTCATTCTGCAAGGCGTTCTGGATCGGCTTTACGCGCTCGGTGAAGAGGCCTCGCCAAGATAACGTTCGCGTTGCGTTTTCAGCCATGCGCCAATCTGGCGGCGACGACGAAACGCATAGATGGCTAGCACGATGAGCGTGTCGATGATGCAGGCCTTGGCGACCATGCCGGGGATGATGGTCGGATCGATGCCGAGCGTGTCGCCATAGAGCTGAAAGACAAGATCGTGCACCTGCCTGGTCAGCATGACATAGCCGAAATTGATGTTGTAGAATGACAGGCCGAACCAGCCCCAGAACAGCACCAGCGGCAGAGCCCAAAGCGCAAGAACATAACGCATCAGGCGTTCCCTCTCGGGTCAGATCGGCCGGAAATGCGCGACAGCATGGCTCCGTGGGCTGCTCCCATCGCCATCGACCGCGCCACTTCTTGGCCATCTTCCTCTTCGGGTGAAGCCGTCAGCAATGCTGCCCAGCGCTCGGCCTGTATAGCGAGATAGGACGTGGTTATCGCCGCAAGAACCGCCGCGACTACTGGAAAGATGCCGGCATCCGCGCGCATAACCCCCAGAACCAGCATCAAGGACAGGACGCCTGCGGCAGCGGCAAAGGCCACGCGGGTCACCTCGTCCGGGTCGCCCTGATCCGAGGGTTCGCAGAGGAACAGCGTCAGAAATGCCCAAAGGAACAGGGCTGCCACGAGTGCAAAAGTCACCGAGAGGAAGACGCTGGACAGCGAGCCCACAGTGACTGCGTTTTCATCCGGCAAGGCTATTCCGAGGATATCGAGCGCATTCGAAGCACCGCCGGCGCTTCCGAAGACGCAGGCCATCGCCAGCAGCGCGAAGGCTGCTGCCCAATGGAAGGTCAAGAAGGAGCCGAGGAGATGGCGCATGGGAATCCTTTTGGTCTCCTTCCACAGTGGAGCCGGAGCATTTTCACCGCAACGGAAACCATTTGTTAAGGTTAACGGACGGAGGCGCGCTGTTGATAACGGCAAGACATAGGCTCTATAGAACCGTCCATCGTTCGCCGCCCCGCCCTCGCCTTCAACCTTGAAGCGTCCATGCTCCCGATCTTCGAAAGCATCCTGCCGATTTTCCTGCTCATCATCGGCGGTAATCTCCTGCGTCGCATGCCGCTGATCGATTCGTCGGCGTGGCTTGGCCTGGATCAGATCGGTTTCTGGTTCCTCTATCCGGCCTTGCTGTTCGTCACGATCTACAATGCCGATTTCAGCGGACTTCAGCTCGATGCTATGATGGCCGCGTTGCTGGTGGCATTGGTCGCAATGATCGCCATCACCCTTGCGCTGTGGCCTCTCCTGAAACCCAGCGGCCTTGTCCGCAAAAGCGAATTCTCCTCGATCTTCCAGACGTCGGTGCGCTGGAACAGCTTCATCGCGCTGGCGATCGCCCAGAAGATATTCCCGCCTGCCGGAATGGCGGTGGTGGCCCTTGTCATGGCGGTCATCATCATACCGATAAACCTGACCACGGTTTTCACCGTCACGCGGTTTGCCGACCATTCCATAAACTGGGCGCGCATTGGCCGCGGCATCGTGACCAATCCGATGATTCTCGGTTCGCTCGCCGGTATCCTGTTCAGGCAATTGCCGTTCGAACTTTACGGGCCGCTCAACCAGGCGCTCGGCCTGATCGCAAATGCGGCGCTCGGAATGGGACTTCTCGCGGTGGGGGCTGCGTTGCGCGTCAGCGACCTGTGGCAACCGCGTCTCGGCCTTGTCCTGCCATTGGTGCTCAAACTGGTGGTCTTCCCGATATTGCTTGTCGGCGCGGGTCTTGCCTTCGGCGTCAGTGGGTTGCAACTCAGCTACCTGGCGCTTTGTGCGGCGGTGCCATCTGCCATGAACGGCTATCTGCTGGCGCGGCAACTTGGCGGCGATGCAGAACTCTACGCCGCCGTCACCACGCTGCAGACGATTGTCTCGTTCGTCACCATACCAGTCGTGCTGGCAGTTACGGCTCAGTTGGCAGGATAGAGCGTATCAACGATCATGCGCGCATCGTGGCGCGCGTCAAGCATGCCGTAGGTTCCGCGCCATTGGCCGGCGAGCCGCGTTTCGATGAAGGCATCGGCGATGCGCCCTGCCCCCAACCGCTTCAGTTCGGCGGCGGCGGCCGACAGCGCGAGTTGTTCGGTCAGTATGCGCGCCGAACCTTCGTCTGAAGATGCGACCTGCATGGCGGCACGCAAAACGCCGATGGTGCCGGGCCCGCCGGCGCCCAGGTCACGCTCGATGCCGGCAAGCACTTCATCGAAAAGGCCCGGCGCGCGACCAAGGACACGCAGCACATCGAGCGCCATGACATTGCCCGAGCCTTCCCAGATCGCATTGACCGGAACCTCGCGGTAGTAGCGCGCCAGCGGCGCTTCCTCGACGTAGCCGTTGCCGCCGAGGCACTCCATCGCCTCGTAAAGCAATGCCGGTGCGATCTTGCAGACCCAGTATTTGACTACAGGCGTCATGGCCCGCGCGAATGCCGCCTCGCCGCGATCGCTGGCGGCTTCGTCAAACGAACGCGCCAACCGAAACGACAGCGCCGTGGCGCCGGCAACGTCCAGCGCCATGTCGGCCAGAACGCGCTGCATCAGCGGTTGTTCGATGAGACTGGAGCCGAACACCTGGCGGTGGCGGGCATGATGGACGGCTTCCGCCAGACCGGCCCGCATGATGCCGGACGATGCGACGGCGCAGTCGAGGCGCGTCAGCGTGACCATATCCATGATGGTCTTCACCCCCTCGCCTGGTTCGCCGACCATCTCGCCGATGGAGTTGACGAACTCGACTTCCGAGGAAGCGTTGGAGCGGTTGCCCAGCTTGTCCTTCAAGCGCTGGAAACGAAACCCATTGCCGGTTCCATCGCCCAGGATACGCGGCACGAGGAAGCATGACAGGCCCTCGCGCACTTGCCCAAGCACCAGAAAAGCATCTGACATCGGTGCCGACATGAACCATTTATGGCCGGTGAGCCTGTAAAAGCCGCTGCCGACGCGTTCGGCTTTGGTGGTGTTGGCGCGCACATCCGTGCCGCCCTGCTTCTCGGTCATGCCCATGCCGAGCGTCAGCCCGGTCTTTTCGACCGGCGGCTTCTGGGCCTGATCGTATTTGCGCGTGGTGACGCGCGGCGCCCATTCGCGAAACAATTTCGGGCTGGCCATCAGGGCAGCGAGCGAGGCGTTGGTCATTGTGATCGGGCAGAGATGACCCGATTCCAGTTCGGACGTTAGATAAAAGCGGGCGGCGCGGACCTGATGGCGCTTGCCGGTTTCGGTAGCACCGTTCTCCCAGACCGAGGAGTGCAAGCCGACGGCGACCGAACGGCGCAGCAACGCGTGATAGGCGGGATGAAACTCGACCAGATCGATGCGCCGGCCCTGCCGGTCATGCGTCTTCAGCTTCGGTGTTTCGGTGTTAGCCAGGCGTGCGAGATCCTGCGCTTCGGAGCTCAGAACGAAGCGGCCAAGACCATCCAGATCCTTGCGTACCGGCTCGGAAAAATGCTCGGCAAGCTGTACCAGCAACGGATCGCCCCGCCAGGCATTGCTTCCGGTCAATGGCGGGGGCTGGTTCGTTACCTCGTCGGTCACGCGCTTTCCTTAACTGGTTCTTCGGCGCGCCATGCGAATCCGAAGCGGGGTGGACGGTTTTATAACGCAAGGATTGGTAGCCGCGCGATTAAAATCCCGGGAGAAATCGCGCCAACCCACAACGACAGCTTGCGATGGCTTTTGCGCGCGCATATAGCACGGCCTTGAGATGACAGAAGCTTCGTCCCTGCCCCTTTATCCGCACCGCCACCTGCTCGGCATACGGGATCTATCTCCCGTCGACATAGAGCTGTTGCTCGATCGCGCCGACGCCGCCGTGGCGATTTCCCGACGACATGAGAAGAAGACATCGACCCTGCGCGGCCGCACGCAGATCAATCTCTTCTATGAGGCGTCGACCCGAACACAGTCTTCCTTCGAGCTGGCCGGAAAGCGTCTCGGCGCCGATGTCATGAACATGTCGGTGGCGAGCTCTTCGGTGAAGAAGGGCGAAACGCTGATCGACACGGCCATGACGCTGAACGCGATGCGGCCCGACATTCTCATCATCCGCCACGCTTCTGCCGGTGCCGCCGCCCTTCTGGCGCAGAAGGTCGGCTGCTCGGTGGTCAACGCCGGCGACGGTGCGCATGAGCACCCGACACAGGCGCTGCTCGATGCGCTGACCATCCGCCGCGCCAAGGGCAATCTCTCCCGGCTGACGGTTGCGATTTGCGGCGACATTCTTCACTCACGCGTCGCCCGCTCCAATATTCTTCTGCTCAACGCGCTCGGCGCACGGGTTCGGGTCGTCGCACCGTCGACGCTACTGCCATCCGGCATCGCGCAGATGGGGGTTGAGGTTTGCGCGACCATGGCCGAGGGACTGAAGGACGCCGACGTGGTGATGATGCTGCGCCTGCAGCGCGAGCGCATGGAAGGCGCCTTCGTGCCGTCGGTGCGCGAATATTTCCGCTATTTCGGGCTCGACGCGGAAAAGCTGAAGGCGGCAAAACCCGACGCGCTGGTCATGCACCCCGGCCCGATGAATCGCGGCGTCGAAATCGCATCCGAAATCGCCGACGGCCCGCAAAGCGTGATCCAGGAACAGGTGGAGATGGGCGTCGCCGTGCGCATGGCCGTAATGGAAGCCTTGCTCGATCCTCGTCGCAACCGCGAGGGGGTATCGGCATGAGCGTCACCGTTTTCCAACGCGCCCGCATCGTCGACCCGTCGCGCGGACTGGACGAGATCGGCACAGTCATCGTTAACGGCAAGAAGATTGCCGCCGCGGGCGCGTCAGCGCTGAACCAAGGCGCACCGGAAGGTGCGACGGTCATCGACTGCGCCGGCAAGGCGATCATCCCCGGATTGGTCGATGGCCGCGTCTTTATCGGCGAGCCCGGCGGCGAACATCGCGAAACCATTGCTTCCGCGAGCGTGGCTGCTGCTGCCGGCGGTGTGACGTCCATCGTCATGATGCCTGACACCGATCCGGTCATCGACAATGTCGCGCTGGTCGAGTTCGTGCTGCGGACGGCTCGCGATACGGCCTCGGTCAATGTCTTTCCGGCGGCTGCCATCACCAAGGGCCTTGAAGGCCGCGAGATGACCGAATTCGGCCTGCTGCGCGAAGCCGGCGCGGTTGCCTTCACCGACGGCCGGCACACGATTTCCAACGCGCTGACGATGCGCCGCGCGCTGACTTATGCGCGCGACTTCGGCGCGACCATCATGCATGAAACACAGGACAGGGATCTCGCCGGTTCGGGCGTGATGAACGAAGGGCTCTATGCCAGCTGGCTCGGCCTTTCCGGCATTCCGCGCGAAGCCGAGGCGATACCGCTGGAACGAGACCTGATGCTCGCACGGCTAACGCGCGGCAACTATCACGCCGCCAAGATTTCCACGGCGATGTCGGCAAACGCGATCGCCCGCGCCAAGGCCGACGGCGCCAAGGTCACCGCCGGCGTCTCGATCAACCACCTGTCTCTCAACGAAAACGATGTCGGCGAATACCGCACCTTCTTCCGCCTGTCGCCGCCCCTGCGCACAGAGGACGACCGGCTGGCGATGGTCGAGGCGCTGAAGGACGGGACTATAGATATCGTCGTCTCCTCGCACGATCCGCAGGACGTCGACACCAAGCGCCTGCCTTTTGCCGACGCTGCCGACGGCGCGATCGGGCTGGAGACGCTGCTGGGCGCCGCACTTCGTCTCTATCATAATGAGGATCTGTCGCTGCTGCGGGTGATCGAGGTGCTATCGACCGCGCCGGCAAAACTGTTCGGTCTGCCCGGCGGCACGCTGAAACCGGGGGCAGCGGCCGATCTGGTTCTGGTCGATCTCGACGAGCCATGGATCGTGCAAGAGAGCGCCATCCGCTCCCGCTCGAAAAACACCTGCTTCGAAGGCGCGCGCCTGCAAGGCAGGGTCTTGCAAACAATGGTTTCGGGCCGCACAGTGTTTGCGGGTTAAAGCCGGAACACCAATACGCATGCGTTCTGGTTTGGAGGGGAAACAATGGCTGATCTGTCGGCGTGGCAGCTACCGCTGCCCTTTCTCATTGCGGCACTCGTCTTCGGCTATCTGCTCGGCTCGATTCCCTTCGGCCTTTTGATCACGCGCGCTGCCGGACTTGGCGACGTTCGCAAGATCGGCTCCGGCAATATCGGCGCGACCAATGTGCTGCGCACCGGCAACAAGAAACTCGCGGCCCTCACCCTCATTCTCGACGCGCTCAAGGGCACGGCTGCCGTTCTCATCGCCGGTCTATATGCCCCGGAGGCAGCGCTTATCGCCGGCTTCGGAGCTTTTCTCGGCCACCTCTTTCCGGCCTGGCTCGGCTTCAAGGGCGGCAAGGGCGTGGCGACCTATCTCGGCGTGCTGATCGGCCTCGCCTGGAAAGGCGCCTTGGTCTTTGCCGTCGTCTGGCTGCTGATCGCCTTCATCACGCGCTATTCGTCGCTGGCGGCCCTCATCGCGGCGATCGCGGTGCCTATCGCGCTTTATTTCTTTGGCGCTCATGCGGTGGCTGCATTGTTCACCATCATGAGCCTGATCGTGATCGTAAAGCATAGGGCGAATATCACCCGGCTGCTCGCCGGAACCGAATCGCGCATCGGAGCCAAGGGATGAATGTCGCAGCCGGTCCCCGCCTCAGCGACCGGCAACGGCTCAACTGGCTACGGCTCATCCGCACGCCGAATGTCGGCCCGGCAACCTTTCGCGACCTCATCAATCGTTTCGGTTCGGCCGAGACAGCCATAGAAATGCTGCCGGAACTGATGATGTCGGGCGGCGCAAACCGTGTCGCGCGTATCCCTTCCATCGCGCAGGCCGAAGCGGAAATGGAAGTTGCGCGAAAATGCGGCGCACGTTTCGTCGGCATCGGCGAGGCCGACTATCCGCCTGTTCTGCGCCGCATGGACAACCCGCCGCCACTGCTCGCGGTCAAGGGCACCGGCGCTGTGTTCGGACTGACGCCGATCGCGATCGTCGGCGCGCGCAATGCTTCGCTGGCCGGAATCAAGATGGCGCGCATGCTGGCCGACGGGCTCGGCCGTGAGGGTTACTCGATCATCTCCGGCCTTGCCCGCGGCATCGATACGGCGGCGCATCACGGCAGCCTGGCTACCGGGACGGTCGGCGTGCTGGCCGGCGGGCTCGATCGTCCCTATCCGCCCGAAAATATCGGGCTTTGCGAGGAGATCGCGCAAAATGGCGGTGCGGTGGTTTCCGAAATGCCGTTCGGCTGGGAGCCTCGTGCGCAGGATTTTCCACGCCGCAACCGCATCGTCGCCGGCATGGCGCTCGGACTGGTCGTCGTGGAAGCGGCAAAGCGCTCCGGTTCGCTGATCAGCGCGCGGCTGGCGGGAGAAATGGGCCGGTTGGTCTTTGCCGTGCCAGGTTCGCCGCTCGATCCGCGTGCAGCCGGCACCAACGGCCTTCTCAAGGATGGCGCGACCCTTGTGACTGAGGTCAACGACATCACTACGGCGATTGCGCCTCTGATTGGGGCACCCCTGCCCCTGCCACCCGCATTCGAGGAACCGCCGGATTTTTCGGCAACGCCGCCGCCGCTAGACGACGACCGCGCCCGCGTCATCGAAGCACTGGGGCCAGTGCCGGTCGGAGTGGATGAAATCATACGCTATACCGGGCTTCACCCGGCGCAGGTGTTCATGATCCTACTGGAGCTCGACCTCGCGGGCCGGCTGGAGCGTCACTCAGGTGGCTCGGTGTCTCTTGTCCTGCTGGATCCGTGACGGACGTTCGCCTCGGATTATGTCGCTGGTTTCGACATAGGCCATCTCGATCAGGTAGGCGAGCATATCGCAACGTTCGGACTCGGCCATCGTGCGAAGCTGGCCGAGCATCGATTGCATGTAATCCAGCGTATCGGTGCGTCGTGTTGTAAAGACATGACCCATCGGCAATACTCCTGGTATCCCACGAAGCGTAGTTCGCGGAGCTTGAATGTTTGCGACTTACAAAACTCTTGGAACGATACAACCCCTGGTAACATCAAATATATTACAGCTATCTTAAATTGCAACCCATGCGATACATCTTGCAGGAGTTGTACAACTCGCAATAAGGCCGATTTTGCCACCCGCCCCTTGACCGGACGGCAAACGGCAGCCATGTGACGAGCCAATTGAAAATATCTGTCGTGCGCCGCAGCTTGATTTGGGCGCCACTCTGGAAATACGAGCCCTCATGGACGTTGTCGTCGTCGAATCGCCGGCTAAAGCGAAAACAATCAACAAATACCTCGGTCGGAACTACAAGGTTCTGGCATCCTATGGCCATGTCCGCGATCTTCCGGCCAAGGACGGATCGGTAAAGCCCGATGAAGATTTCGCCATGTCGTGGGCGGTCGATGGCCCTTCGGCCAAGCGGCTGACCGAGATCGCCAACGCGGTGAAAGCCGCCGACGGCCTGATTCTCGCAACCGATCCGGATCGCGAAGGTGAAGCGATCTCCTGGCACGTTCTGGAAGTGCTGAAGCAGAAGCGCGCATTGAAGGACAAGCCGGTTAGCCGCGTTGTCTTCAACGCCATCACCAAGCAATCCGTGCTGGAAGCGATGGCCAATCCACGCCAGATCGACGTGCCGCTGGTCGATGCCTATCTGGCGCGCCGCGCACTCGATTATCTCGTCGGCTTCACACTGTCGCCGGTGCTTTGGCGCAAGCTGCCCGGGGCTCGGTCGGCGGGTCGTGTGCAGTCGGTGGCACTTCGTCTGGTCAGCGACCGCGAAGCCGAGATCGAGCGCTTCATCCGCGAAGAATACTGGCAGATCGCGGCAATGCTCGGCACGCCGCGCAACGACAAGTTCGAAGCGCGGCTGACTGCCTTCGACGGCAAGAAGCTGCAGAAGCTCGATATTTCGTCACAGGCGCAGGCCGAAGACATCAAGACGATGCTGGAAGGCGCGAGCTTCAAGGCGCTGACGGTCGAAGCCAAGCCGACCAAACGCAATCCCGGCCCACCCTTCACGACATCGACGCTCCAGCAGGCGGCATCGTCGCGCCTCGGCTTTTCGGCGGTGCGCACCATGCAGGTTGCGCAGCGTCTCTATGAAGGCATGGACATCGGCGGCGAGACGGCCGGCCTGATCACCTATATGCGAACGGACGGCGTGCAGATGGCACCCGAGGCGGTGACGCAGGCACGTGAGGCCATCGTCAAGGAATTCGGCGGCAAATACCTGCCCGAAAACCCGCGCAATTATACGGCCAAGGCCAAGAACGCACAGGAAGCGCACGAAGCGATCCGCCCGACCGATTTCATGCGCACGCCGAACTCGGTCCGCCAATATCTCGACGCCGACCAGTTCAGGCTCTACGACATGATCTGGAAGCGCGCGATCGCCAGCCAGATGCAGCCGGCAGAGATCGAACGCACGACGGCCGAGATCGAGGCTGTCAACGGCAGCCGCATCGCTGCCTTGCGCGCAGTCGGCTCGGTGATCCGCTTCGACGGTTTCATCGCTGCCTACACCGACCAGAAGGACGAAGATTCGGAGGACGAGGAAAACAAGCGTCTGCCGGAAATCCGCGCCGGTGAAGCGCTTGACCGCGATGCCATCCTTGCCACGCAGCATTCGACCGAACCGCCACCGCGCTATTCGGAAGCCTCGCTGATCAAGAAGATGGAAGAGCTCGGCATCGGCCGTCCCTCCACCTATACGGCGATCCTGAAGACGCTCGAAGACCGCGAATACGTCACCATCGACAAGCGCCGGCTGATCCCGCAATCCAAGGGACGGCTGCTGTCGGCCTTCCTGGAAAGCTTCTTCGAGAAATATGTCGAATATGATTTCACCGCGGCACTCGAGGAAAAGCTCGACGAGATTTCCGACGGCAAGCTCGCGTGGAAGGACGTGCTGCGCGACTTCTGGAAGGATTTCTCGGCGTCAGTCGACGACATCAAGGAATTGCGCGTCACCGACGTGCTCGACGCGCTGAACGAGGAACTTGCGCCGCTGGTGTTCCCGGCGCGCGAAGATGGCTCCAATCCGCGCATCTGCCCGAAATGCGGCACCGGCAACCTGTCGCTGAAACTCGGCAAATACGGCGCCTTCGTCGGTTGCTCGAACTATCCCGAATGCGGTTTCACGCGCCAGCTCGGCGACGCCGTCAATGGCGATGGCGAATCTGCCGGTGGTGAAGACGGCAACAAGGTGCTGGGCACCGACCCTTACACCTCCGAAGAGATCACGCTGCGCAGCGGTCGCTTCGGCCCCTACATCCAGCGCGGCGAAGGCAAGGAAGCAAAACGCTCCAGCCTGCCTAAGGGCTGGACGCCGGCGAGCATCGACCATGAAAAGGCGCTGGCGCTGCTGGCACTCCCGCGCGATGTGGGAAAACATCCCGAAAGCGGCAAGATGATTTCCGCCGGGCTTGGACGCTACGGTCCCTTCGTGCTTCACGATGGCACCTATGCCAATCTCGAAAGCATCGAGGACGTGTTCTCGATCGGCCTCAACCGCGCCGTTTCGGTGATCGCCGAAAAACAGTTGAAGGGCAAAGGCGGCCGCAATGGCGGCACGCCTGCGGCTCTGAAGGAACTCGGCGAGCATCCCGACGGTGGCGCGATCACCGTGCGCGACGGCAAATACGGCCCTTACGTCAACTTCGGCAAGGTCAACGCGACGCTGCCGAAGGGCAAGGATCCGATGACCGTGACGGTCGAGGACGCCCTGGCATTGATTGCCGAGAAGGAAGCCAAGGGCGGTGGCAAGAAGCCGGTCCGGGCAAAGGCTGCCACGACCAAGAAGGCGCCCGCAAAAAAAGCACCAGCTAAGAAGCCGGCAGCGAAAACAAAGGACTAGCACGCTTTGGCAAGGAAAATCTCCGGACGCAAAGGCGCGATCGGCAAGGACGGATCAACTGGTCCGTCCGTATCCGGAGACAAATCCAAGGATTTTCGTCCGACGCGCGACGACATCCTGCGTTACATCGCCAACAATCCGGACAAGAGCGGCAAGCGCGAAATCGCCAAGGCGTTTTCGCTCAAGGGCGAAGACCGCATCTGGCTGAAGGACATGCTGCGTGACCTTCAGGACGAGGGTGCGCTGGAGAAGGACCGCAAGCGGCTGGTTCGCCCCGGCGCCCTGCCCCATATCGCCGTGCTCGACATTTTTGCGCGCGATGCCGATGGCGGCCTGCTCGGACGCCCGACCGATCAGCCGGAAGACGCGCTGCCAACGGTGGTGTCTATCAAGATGTCACGTGGCAGCGGTCCGACCGCCGGCATCGGCGACCGCGTGCTGGCAAAGACTTTCCCCACCCATGCCGAAACCGGCCCGGCCTACACCGCTCGGGTGATGAAGATTTTCGAGAAGCGCAAGGACGCCGTTCTCGGTGTCTTTCGCGTGCTTCAGGACGGCAGTTTCCGCATCGAGCCAGTAGAGCGCCGGCAGCCGGAATTGACGGTCGAGAAGGAATACCAGAACGGCGCCCAGAATGGCGATCTGGTTGAAGTCGAGCCGCAGCGCGCCACCCGCTACGGGCTGCCGCGTGCCAAGGTTCTGAATGTCGTCGGTTCGCTGACCAGCGAAAAGGCGGTCTCGATGATCGCCATCCACGCGCACGACATTCCGCACATCTTCCCGTCTGAAGTGCTGGCAGAAGCCGAAGCCGTGAAGCCGGCAACGCTTTCAGGCCGCGAGGACTGGCGCGAAGTGCCGCTGATCACCATCGATCCGGCCGACGCCAAGGATCATGACGACGCGGTATTCGCCGAACCCGACACGGACGAAAGCAACCCCGGCGGTGTCATCGCCATCGTCGCCATCGCCGATGTTGCGGCCTATATCCGCTCCGGCACCGCACTCGACCGCGAAGCCTTGAAGCGCGGCAACTCGGTCTATTTTCCCGACCGCGTCGTGCCTATGCTGCCCGAGCGCATCTCCAACGATCTTTGCTCGCTGAAGGAGAAGGTCGACAGGCCTGCGCTTGCCGTGCGCATGGTGTTTTCCGCCGAAGGACGCAAGATCCGCCACTCCTTCCATCGCATCATGATGCGATCGGCGGCGCGCCTTGCCTACTCACAGGCACAGGCGGCAATCGACGGCGTGCCGGACGACACGACTGGTCCGATCCTTGAGCCAATCCTGAAGCCGCTTTGGGCCGCCTATGGCGTGTTGAAGCGCGGCCGCGATTCGCGCCAGCCGCTGGAACTGGACCTACCCGAGCGCAAAATCCTGTTGAAGCCTGACGGCACGGTCGACCGGGTCATCGTGCCGGACCGGCTAGATGCGCACAAGCTGATCGAAGAATTCATGATCCAGGCCAATGTCGCGGCCGCCGAGACCCTGGAAGCGAAGAAGCAGAGCCTGGTCTACCGCACCCATGACGCGCCCTCGCTGGTGAAGCAGGAATCGCTGCGCGAATTCCTGGCCACGCTCGGCCTGTCGCTGGCGCGCGGTGCGCAGATGAAACCGGCGCAATTCAACCAGATACTCGATCAGGTGAGAGGCGCCGAGAACGAGGCGCTGGTCAACGAGGTGGTGCTTCGTTCCCAGAGTCAGGCCCTGTATTCGCCTGAAAACCTTGGCCATTTCGGCCTCAACCTGCGGCGCTACGCGCATTTCACCTCGCCGATTCGCCGCTACGCCGACCTCATCGTGCACCGTGCGCTGATCGGCTCGCTGGGGCTCGGCGCCGACGGTATTTCGCGCGGCGAAGAAGAACGGCTCGAGGATATTTCGGCACTGATCTCGGCAACCGAACGCCGCGCCATGGCGGCCGAACGTGACACCGTTGACCGTCTGATCGCCGGTTATCTTTCCGGCCAGATCAACGAAACATTCGACGCCCGTATCTCCGGCGTAACCAAGGCGGGGCTATTTGTCCAATTGCCGCAGTTCGGCGCAGATGGTTTCATACCGGTGTCATCTTTGGACGGTGACTACTATATCTACGACGAGGCTGCCCGAGCGCTTTTTGGAGATCGTACCGGCAAAGGCTACCAGCTGGCGGACAGGGTCGAGGTTCGTCTCATCGAGGTAGCACCCCTGGCGGGCGCCATGCGCTTTGAAATGCTGACCGACCCGAAACCTTTGCCGGGGTCCAAAAGGTCCTTCCACAAGGCCAAGGCGCAAAGACCGCGGGGCCGCGCATCACAACCATCGCGCGGACCGGCCCGCAACAGGAGACGTTGATGGAACAGCAGGTTTTCGGTGGGGCGCACCAGATAGATCGTCCGGCGCGTCCGCTGTGGACGGCGATCAAGCGCGGACTTCTGTGCCGCTGCCCGCATTGCGGGGAAGGCAAGCTGTTCGAATCATTCCTTAAGCCGGTGGACAGATGCGCACATTGCGGCGAGGAAATGTTACATCACCGCGCCGACGACCTGCCCGCCTATCTCGTCGTCGTCATTGTCGGCCACATCATCGTCGGCGCCTTCATGGGCGTGGAGGCCACCAGCACGCTTTCAACCTGGCAGCATCTGGCCATCTGGGTTCCTTTGACGATCATCATGGCGCTTGCCTTGCTGCGGCCGGTCAAGGGCGCTGTCGTCGGACTGCAATGGGCGCTCTATATGCACGGGTTCGGTGAGGAAGAAGACTATATCGAATCTCACCCCGAGGCCTGAAATTCGACTTCTGGAGCAATGCTCAGTCCTTTGGAATAATTCCGTCTGGCCGCAGATTGTCCTAAAGGGGATTTCATGGACGGAATGACGAAAGCACAAGTGGACAAAGCCGAAGGTCGAGATTTCGCGCTCGGCGCAGGGCCGAAAAGGCCGCGCGATGCCGCGACCCTGATGCTGCTCGACCGAAAGGGCGACGATGTCTTCGTGCTCATGGGCCGGCGGCACTCCAGCCATGCGTTCATGCCCGGAAAGTTCGTCTTTCCAGGCGGCCGCACCGACCCTTCCGACAGCCGTGTACCGGTGACCGACAGCCTGCACCCCGACGAAGCGGCGAAACTCATTGGCACGGTTGCCAGCGGCAGCGCCACGCGGGCTCGTGCCATCGCACTTTCAGCTATCCGCGAGACATATGAAGAAGCGGGGCTGCTGATCGGGCAAAAAGGTCCGTTCACAACCGGCAAGGCTGACTGGCAGGGTTTTGTGGAGCATGGCGTGCAGCCCTCGCTCAAGCCGCTGCGTTTCATCGCGCGCGCCATCACGCCGCCCGGACGGGTACGTCGTTTCGACACGCGCTTCCTCTCCGCCTGGCGAAGCGATGTCGCGGTGGAACTGCCCGACGGCGGACCGACCAATGAGCTGGAAGAACTCATGTGGCTGCCCCTGCCCGAGGCGCGGCAAGCCGATATTCCGGCCATCACCAAGACAATCCTTGAAGAACTCGAACAGCGACTGGCGCAGGATCCCTTGCTTCGCCCCGGCGGGCCCGTGCCCTTCTATCGCATGATCCGCAAACGCTTCGTCCGCGAAATTCTCTGACAAATTCTGGGCTCCCGCATAAAATGACCGCCAGTTCCCCATCGCCGGAAGACGACGTGCCAATGCGCTGGCTGTCGATTTCGGCAGCCGTTGCCTCGATCAGCGTTGTCGGCATAGCCATCGGTCTCGGCATGCCGCTTCTCAGCATCATACTGGAGACGCGCGGCCACTCGGCATCCATGATCGGGTTGAATACGGCAATTGCCGGCGTGGCTTCGATCGCGGCCGCTCCCATGGCGACACCGCTTGCGGTGCGTTTCGGCGTCGTCTGGACGATGCTCGCAATGATCTTTCTCGGCGCGCTGGCCTTCGTTGGCTTCTATTTCGCGCCGGCGTTCTGGATGTGGTTTCCGTTGCGCGTGGTCCTGCACCTCGCCCTCACCATTCTGTTCATCCTGTCCGAGTTCTGGATCAGTACCTCAGCTCCGCCGCATCGGCGCGGACTGGTTCTCGGCATCTACGCGACAGTGCTGTCGCTGGGTTTTGCCGCCGGCCCCTGGCTCTTCGCCCAGATGGGCAGTTCCGGGTTCCTGCCTTTCGGCACGGTGTTCGTGCTTGTCACCATCGCCGCAATCCCGGTGCTTGCGGCCTGGCAAGAAAGCCCGGCGATCGTCGTCGAAGGCGGTTCGGGTGGGTTCATCCGCTACATCTGGCTGGTACCGACGGCGACCGCTGCCGTGCTGGTCTTCGGCGCGGTGGAAACCGGTGGCTTCGCGCTGTTTCCGGTCTATGGCAACCGTATAGGCTACTCGGAAGGCGATGCGGCCCTGCTCCTGACCATGATCGGTCTCGGCAATGTGCTGATGCAAATACCGCTCGGCATGATTTCCGACCGCATCGGCGACCGCCGCTATCTGCTGCTGATCTGTGCGGCGGTGGGGCTGGCCGGCATGATCCTGCTGCCCCATGTGCAGATGAACTGGCATCTGGTGGCAGGTTTGCTGTTTCTCTGGGGTGGAGTGGTCGCGGCACTTTACACGATCGGCCTCGCACATCTCGGCTCACAGCTTTCCGGCCATGAACTGGCAAACGCGAACGCCGCTTTCGTGCTTTGCTACGGCCTCGGCATGGTGGCCGGGCCGCAAGTGATCGGCATCGGCATGGATATGTTCGGCACAAGGGGTTTCGGCTGGTCGCTCGGTCTTTTCTTCGCCGCTTACATCGTTCTAGCCGTCACTCGTCTCATGGCCGGCAGCCGTCGGGCTTGACTTTCCGTGCACGTTCTTTATGTGTCGCGCCAAGTTTCCCGCGTCCGGGCTTTGTTGCCGTGGTCAGGCGGCCCGAACTCCAGAAAATTAACGGACGAAAATCATGGCAAAAGCCGCAAATATCAAGATCAAGCTCCTGTCGACCGCCGATACCGGCTTTTTCTACGTGACGAGCAAGAACAGCCGCACGAAGACGGAAAAGCTGTCTTTCCGCAAATATGATCCGGTCGCCAAGAAGCACGTCGAATTCAAGGAAACGAAGATCAAGTAATCTTCGATTTTCCTGCCGGAAACACGCCGCCTTCGGGCGGCGTTTTCATTTTCGGGAAGTGAAAAGAAAAACGGGCCTCTCGGCCCGTTTTTTCATGCTTCATGTGAGAATTAGGGGGCCGGTCGGCGTTCTGACAGCGGTACGAGGAGGCCACTATGTGCCAGTGCCAACCGGCCGACCCCATGGACCCAGGAGATGCGGCGGACCTGAGCATCATGGGGCGTCGGCAGGACAAACCGGCATCTCCTCGCGCCGGCGTCCGTCTTTCGCTGGAACACTCGCGCAAGACCGATTGAAAATCAATACTTTCTTAACCAATGCCGCCGAATCACTTGGATTAAGGTAAACACCCCTTCTCCTGATTCGCCGCACAACTGCTTCCGGAGCTTATGCAGCTTTTGCGACTACCCGGTTGCGCCCACCCGTCTTGGCCTCATAGAGCGCGACATCGGCCCGCTTCATCAAATCTTCGACCGTATCGGTGCCGCGCCTGAGCGAAGACACGCCGACGCTGATGGTCACATTCAGCGTCTGGCCATCCTTGCCGACAGAGAACGGCGTCTGGGCGATTTCGGAGCGGATGCGCTCGGCGACCTTTTCGGCGATCGCCCCATCGGTGTCGGGCATGACGACCACGAACTCCTCGCCGCCGTAGCGGCAGGCGAGATCGATGCCGCGCACATTCTTGCGCAGCCGGCGTGCGAATTCGCGCAGCACATCGTCGCCGCCGTCGTGACCGTAGGTGTCGTTGACCGACTTGAACCGGTCGAGATCGGTTATCATCACCGAGATCGGCCTGCGGCGCGCGACGGCGCGATCGAACAGCGTCTGCAGATGGCTGTCGAGATAGCGGCGGTTGTGCAGGCCGGTCAGTCCGTCCGTCACCGCCATCTCTATGGTCTCGGTGACGCTGGCGCGCAGATGATCGGTGTAGCGCTTGCGCTTGACCTGCGTTCGCAGGCGGGCCGTCAGTTCCTGCTGGTCTATCGGGCGGATGAGATAGTCGTTCACGCCAAGTTCGAGCCCACGGATGATACGTTCCTCCTCGCCTTCGTCCGCCAGCAGAATGATCGGCGCAAAGCGCGTGCGGTCGATCGAACGTAGTTGGGAGCAAAGCCGCAGCGGATCGAAATCGGCAAAGCCGGTCGAGACGATGATGCACTCGTAGGGCAGTTCGGCGGCCTGGAAAAACCCGGTATGCGGATCGGTCACAACGTCGAGATCGGCCGCCTGGCGCAGCATTTTCTGGATGCGCTCAAAAGAGGACGGGCGCTCATCGACGAGAAGCACTTTCGGCGTGACGTCCTCGGATGGCTGCCGGCGGCTCAGGAGTTCTTCGATGCCGATGTTGCGCGTGGTCGAGGCACGAAGGCGCAACTCGTCGGTGAGCATCTTCAGGCGCACGAGGCTTTTTACCCGCGTCATCAACTGAAGATCATTCACCGGCTTGGTCAGGAAATCGTCGGCTCCCACCTCCAGCCCGCGAATACGGTCAGAAACCTGATCCAACGCGGTGACCATCACCACCGGAATATGCGAAGTCGCGGGATCGCTCTTCAGCCGCCGACAGACCTCGAACCCGTCCATATACGGCATCATCACGTCGAGCAGGATGACATCGACCTTGTCGTTCTGGCAGGTTTCAATGGCATCGGCGCCATTGGTCGCGGTCAGAACGTCGAAATATTCGGCGAGCAGCCGCACTTCGAGCAGCTTCACGTTGGCTGGAATGTCGTCAACGACGAGAATACGCGCAGTCATGATGCTTCCTGCCGATGCGAGGGCGACGGAGCAGGCATCATGCGTCACCCAGATATGATTTGATTGTTTCGATGAAGCGCGGAACCGAGATCGGCTTCGAAATGTAGGCTTCGCAACCGCCCTGGCGAATGCGCTCCTCATCGCCCTTCATGGCAAACGCAGTGACGGCGATGACCGGTATGACGTGAAGTTCGTCGTCTTCCTTCAACCACTTGGTCACTTCGAGGCCGGAAACCTCCGGCAGTTGGATGTCCATCAGGATCAGATCAGGCTTATGCGCACGAGCAAGATCAAGCGCCTCCAGGCCGTTGCGCGTACGCACGGTCTCATAGCCGCTTGCTTCGATCAGGTCGCGGAAGAGCTTCATGTTGAGCTCATTGTCCTCGACGATCATAACCTTCTTAGCCATAGATTTCCCGTCCCGACTGCCGATCGCGCCAGCCTATACCGCTTGACGCGCCTTGCCGATGGCACCAAACCCGCGACAACATTAGCGCAAGATCATTGACGAAACGGAAATCGATCCGTCGCGGCAAATTCAAACATCAATCCTTATACCATTTTTGATGCGACCGCCCGAAGACTTGCCCGAGCCGATCGTTGCGGCTACTTCCGACAAACGTTTTCGCATCGATGGCATGAAGGTGACGATGGCCGACAAATTTTCAACGAGCAAGGACGCCGAGGCGATCGCCATCGAGGCTCTCGTCTTCGTCGCATCGGACCCTGAACTCTTGCCGCGCTTTCTCGCCTTGACCGGCATCGAAGCATCCGCGATTCGCGAGGCGGCGCGCGAACCGGGTTTCCTGGCGGGCGTGCTGCAATTCATCCTCGCCCACGAACCGACGCTGATGCAGTTTTCGGAAAGCTCGGGCATCCCACCGGCCAATATCGGAGCGGCACTGAGGCGTCTGCCGCTCGGCGACGACAACCACCAGTCGTCGATATGAGCGACGATCCCGAGACCGCACGCCAGATCGCCGAACTGGCAAAAGACGAGCGCCCGCTTCTGGTACTCGACGTCGATGAGGTGGTTCTGGAATTCGTTCAGCCATTCATCGGCTTTCTCGGGTCGCACGGTCTCGACCTGAAAACCGATTCGTTTCGCCTGCACGGCAATGTCTTCGACCGCGATAGGAATGAGGCTCTCGACGATGCACGCGTTTCGACGCTGATCGAAGATTTCTTCTTCGTCCAGGCAGACTGGCAAGTCGCGCCGGCGGGTGCGGTCGAGGCAGTCGCGGCGATTGCCGAGAAGGCGGAGATCGTCATGCTGACAGCGATGCCGCACCAGCACCGGGCGACCCGGCGCATGCTTCTGGACCGGCTCGGCTTTCCCTATCCGCTGGTGACCACCGAAACGGCGAAAGGTCCGGCAATCAGGCAGTTGCGCGGCGAACACCCTCGTCCGGTCGCCTTCGTCGATGACATTGCCCGCAATCTCGTTTCGGTTCGGGAGGCCGTGGCCGACGCTCATCTCTTTCACCTCATGGCGCACAAGGGCCTGCGTGCACTCATGCCGCCTTTGCCGGACGGCATCACCGTCGTAGACGACTGGCATGACGCCGCGCCAAAAATCGCTGCTGCGTTGGGTATTTAGGCTCAGAACCTACACCACGAAACGCATCAGCGGCCGACCCGGCTTGCGCTCGATCATTGGCGAAAACCCTGCCTTTTCGAATACCCGGGTCGAGCCGACGAAAAGGCCGAGCGAGCGTGAATCCTTCGATTGGTTCATCGGACAGGCCTCGACAAACCGCGCGCCGTTCTTACGTGCAAATTCGACCCCGGCACCGACAAGCCTATGGGTCAGCCCCTTGCCGCGCGCCTTGCTGCGGATGAAAAAGCAGGAGATTGCCCAGACGGTGGGATCGGCGGCTTCATCAGGCTCGAGCGGAGCGGAGCCCCTGCCCGCATTGTTCCATTCGGGCACGTCCGCCCTCGGTCCTATCTGCATCCAGCCCATCGCGATATCGTCCTCGATCGCCAGCAGGCCCGGCGGCGGACCCGATTCGATGCGCGCCTTGATGAATTCCTTGTTGTGCACCCGGTCGTTTTCCCGGCGCAGCGCGGGCGGCAACCGAAAATGCGTGCACCAGCAGCCATAGCAGGCACCTTGCTTGCCAAACAGATCCTCGAAAGCCGGCCATAAATCGGCTGTCAGCGGCTCGATTGTCAGTTTCATCATACATCCTTGCGACCGCAGCCTTGCGAGCTGCAGCCTGCTGCCATAAGATTGCGATGTTCCTCTTATGTTCGCAGTCATGAGCACCTCTGTCAACGATCCAAGCCACGGTTTTTGCCGAGATTGTCTCGCCGTGCAGCGCGGGCCGGCGATGCGTTGCACCAAATGCGGAAGCCCGCGCCTGATGCGGCATCCGGAGCTTTATGCGCTTCACATTGCCCATATCGATTGTGACGCCTTCTACGCTGCCGTGGAAAAGCGCGACAATCCGGAATTGAAGGACAAGCCGGTGATCATCGGCGGCGGCAAGCGCGGCGTGGTCTCGACCGCCTGCTACATCGCGCGCATCAATGGCGTGCGCTCGGCGATGCCGATGTTCAAGGCGCTGGAAGCCTGCCCCCAAGCTGTCGTCATCTCGCCGAACATGGAAAAATATGTCCGCGTTGGCCGCGAGGTTCGCTCCATGATGCAGGCGCTAACGCCGCTGGTCGAACCGATCTCCATAGACGAAGCTTTTCTCGATCTTGCCGGCACCGAGCGCCTTCATGGCCTCCCGCCGGCGTTGGTGCTGGCGCGGTTTGCGCAGAGCGTCGAAAAGGAAATCGGCATCACCGTTTCGGCCGGGCTTTCCTATTGCAAGTTCCTCGCCAAGGTCGCCTCCGACTTCCGCAAGCCGCGCGGCTTTTCGATCATCGGCGAGGCAGAAGCCACCACGTTTCTCGCTGAGCAACCGGTGACGCTGATCTGGGGTGTGGGAAAAGCCTTTGCCGCGACGCTGGAAAGCGACGGCATCCGCACCATCGGCCAGATCCAGCGCATGGAGCGCGGCGACCTGATGCGGCGCTACGGTACGATGGGCGACCGGCTCTATCGCCTGTCGCGCGGACAGGACACGCGCCGCGTCGAGCCCGACCATGACGCGAAAAGCGTCTCGGCGGAAACCACCTTCGACACAGATCTCGCCTCCTCCGCCGATCTGGTGCCGATCTTGCGGGCATTGTCTGAAAAAGTGTCCACGCGGCTGAAAAAATCCGGCATTGCCGGGCGCACGGTGGTGCTGAAGCTGAAGACGCAGGATTTCAAGATCCGCACGCGCAACCGCCAGCTCGGCGATCCGACGCGGCTCGCAGATCGCATTTTCCAGACCGGCATGCAGCTTCTGGCGAAGGAAACAGACGGCACGAAATACAGGCTGCTCGGCATCGGCGTCAGCGACCTGACCGGTGTCGAGAAGGCCGACCCACCCGACCTCATTGACGTGCAATCGCGAAAGCGCGCGCTGGCCGAAGGCGCAATGGATGCCTTGCGCGACAAGTTCGGAAAGACGGCGGTCGAAACTGGTTACACCTTCGGCAAGGGCCGCAATGCGCGTCCGCGCGAGGATGTGGAAGACTGAATTACAGCGCACCATCGGAGCTGTTCGAAAAAATTCCTCCACCTGTCGGATATCACCTTCCTTGTTCGTCCTTCGGATGCATTCCCAGGAACAATGGAGGATTTGTCATGAGCATCAACACCGACAGGAAAGAAATCCGCGCTGTCATGGACGCCATCCGCCAGGCGCATCACGACAAAAATGCAGCGCGCGTTATCGCACAATACGAGCCTGAAGCGCTGATTTTCGATCTTGCGCCACCACTGGATCATCGGCCCGACATCGATGGTCTTTCAGCGTGGTTCGATACCTGGCAAGGGCCGGTCGAGATCGAAGCGCATGATTTCGAGATTACGATCGACGGCGACATCGCCTTTTGCCACGGCTTCTACCGCACCAGTGCCACGACCAAGCAAGGTGGCGAGCTGGCTGTCTTCTGGTCACGTGCGACGGTCTGCCTCAAGCGGGCCAACGGCGTCTGGAAGATCGCGCACGAACATACGTCCGTGCCATTCTACATGGATGGGAGTTTTCGCGCGGCGATCGATCTCGAACCGAAATCAAAGGAGGATGCGGCATGACCACAGGCAAACCCGGGAAGATCGGGATCGAGAACGTGAACCATCCAGGCAACGTCGAGTACGTCGACGCAGCCATGTATGAAGCCATGAAGCACGCTTTGCTGAAGACACTGCCAGGAACCACGCCGGGGCTGACGGTGGCGGAGGTTCAGAAGGGCGTGATCGTGCATCTGCCGGAAGAGCTATTTCCTGGTGGCGCCAAGTCGGGCTGGTGGATGAAGGCTGTACAGCTCGATCTGGAGGCAAAGCGCATCATCACGCGCGAGAAGGTCACGCCGCTTCGGCTGCATAAGGCTTGATGCTGAACCAAAGCTAACGCGCCCGCGCTAAACCAGTTCCACCTCGACCACGCCGGGCACGGCGCGCATGGCTGACGCTATCTGCGGTGAGATTCGGTAGCGGTTGGGCAGTTCGACCTCGACTTCGCCCTGCGCGCCATCCTTTATCAGTACGAAGCTCACCTGCCCCTCGCCCTTGACGTTGAGCTGGTTGGCAAGCGTGCCGAGCGGCGATGCGTCGCGCAGATAGACGCGCAGCGCCTTCTGGACGCGGCTTGCCTCATCTTCCAGCGAATGCACCGTCTGGATGCGCAGATTTATGCCTTCCGGGCGGTCTTCAGCCGCGACCGTGATGACGACGGAACGGCCTGCCTCCAGCAAGTCGCGATATTGCGCCAAACCTTCCGAAAACAGCACTGCTTCATACTGGCCCGTGGTGTCGGAGAAAGCCACCACGCCCATCTTGTTACCGGTGCGCGTCTTGCGCTCCTGCTTGGAGGTGACGGTGCCTGCCAGCCGACCGGCAGCCGCGCCGCGCTTTACGGCAGCGGAAAAATCGGCCCAGTTCTGCGCGCGCATCTTTTCCAGAACCGCTTTGTACTCGTCCAGCGGATGCGCTGAGAGATAGAAGCCGACGACCTGGAATTCGCGGTGCAGCTTGTCTGCCGGCAGCCAGATATCGGCCGCAGGCAGATGTAGCGTCTGCGCCTGGCCACCCATGGCACTGCCAAAGATGTCGGACTGGCCCGAAGCGGCATTTTCCTGCGCGCGCTGCGCCATACCCATCATGCGCTCGACGCCCGCCATAAGGGCCGCGCGGTCATGACCGAAGCAATCGAAGGCGCCGGCCATGATCAGGCTTTCGAAGACGCGCTTGCCCACGATCTTCGGATCGATGCGCTCGCAGAAATCGGCAAGGCTGGCGAACGGCTTTTCCTTGCGCTTGGCGACGATGTGCTCGACCGCCGCGTCGCCAACGCCCTTGAGGGCTGCCAGCGCGTAGAAAATGCGGTTTTCGGCGACCTCGAAGTCGCGGAACGAACTCATCACCGAGGGCGCGACGACATCGATACCAAGCCGCAGCGCATCCTGGCGGAAGTCGGCAAGCTTGTCGGTGTTGGACATATCCAGCGTCATCGACGCGGCCAGGAACTCGACTGGATAATGCGCCTTCAGATAGGCGGTCTGGTAGGAAACCACCGCATAGGCGGCGGCGTGCGACTTGTTGAAGCCGTAGTCGGCGAATTTTGCCAGCAGGTCGAAGATGAAGTCGGCCTGCGGCTTGCTGACACCCTTTTCCACAGCACCGGTGACGAAGCGCTCGCGCTGCTTGTCCATTTCGGCACGGATCTTCTTGCCCATGGCGCGGCGCAGAAGGTCGGCTTCGCCGAGCGAATAGCCGGCCAGTTCCTGCGCGATCTGCATCACCTGTTCCTGGTAGACGATGACGCCCTGCGTCTCCTTGACCAAATGATCGATCTTGGGGTGGATCGAGGCGACCTCTTCCTCGCCGTGCTTGCGCGCATTGTAGGTCGGGATGTTCTCCATCGGACCCGGCCGGTAGAGCGCGACCAGCGCGATAATGTCCTCGATGCGGTCGGGCTTCATGCCGATCAGCGCCTTGCGCATGCCGGCACTTTCAACCTGGAACACGCCGACGACCTCGCCGCGCGACAGCATCGCGTAGGTCTTCTCGTCATCGAGCGGAATGCGCGCCAGATCGACTTCGATGCCACGACGGCGAATGAGCCGCACCGCCGTTTCCAGCACCGTCAGCGTCTTCAGGCCCAGGAAGTCGAACTTCACCAGCCCGGCTTCCTCGACCATCTTCATGTTGAACTGGGTGACCGGCATGTCGGAGCGCGGATCGCGGTACATCGGCACCAGTTCCGACAGCGGCCGGTCGCCGATGACGATGCCGGCAGCGTGCGTCGAGGCGTGGCGATAAAGCCCTTCCAGCTTCTGCGCCATGTCGAGCAGTGTCTGGACGATCGGCTCTTTCTCGGTCTCCTCGGCAAAACGCGGCTCGTTGGCGATAGCGTCGGCAAGTTTCACCGGATTTGCCGGGTTCTGCGGCACCATCTTGCAGAGCCGGTCGACCTGTCCGTAGGGCATCTGCAGAACACGCCCGACGTCGCGCAGCACGGCGCGCGCCTGCAGCGTTCCAAAGGTGATGATCTGGCCAACCTGATCGCGGCCATAACGGCCCTGGACGTAGCGGATCACCTCTTCACGCCGGTCCTGGCAGAAGTCGATGTCGAAGTCGGGCATCGAGACGCGGTCGGGATTGAGGAAGCGCTCGAACAGCAGCGAGAAGCGCAGCGGATCGATGTCGGTGATGGTCAGCGCATAGGCAACCAGCGAGCCCGCGCCCGAACCACGGCCGGGGCCGACCGGGATGCCTTGCGCCTTGGCCCATTTGATGAAGTCCGCGACGATCAGGAAGTAGCCGGGGAACTTCATGCGCTCAATAATGCCGAGCTCAAACTCCAGCCGCTCGCTGTATTGCTCGACGGTGAAACCTTCGGTCAGCCCGGCAGTCTCGAAGCGCTGCTGCAGGCCTTCGCGGGCCTGACGGCGCAGTTCGTCTGCCTCGGCCTTGAGCGCTTCCGTGGGATCGGCTTCGTCGCCGCCGGTAAAGCGCGGCAGGATCGGATTGCGCTTCTTCGGGTAGTAGGAACAGCGCTGCGCGATCTCGATCGTGTTGTCGAGCGCTTCAGGAATGTCTGCAAAAAGTGCCGACATCTCCTTCTGACTCTTCAGATAATTGTCGGGAGACAAGCGGCGGCGGTCATCGGAAGCGACGACCGAACCTTCCGCGATGGCAATCAGCGCGTCATGGGCTTCATAGTCGTCACGGGCTTGGAAAAACGCTTCATTGGTGGCCACCAGCGGCAGGCGGTGGCGATAGGCCAGGTCTATGGTCGCAGCTTCGAGGTTTCGGTCATAGCCACCGAGACGCTGCAGTTCGACATAAAGCCGGTCGCCGAACAGCGCCTTCAGGGCCGACAGCCTTGTCTCGGACAGTTCTATGTGGCCGGATTTCAGTGCCGTACCGATCGGCCCCAGCGGGCCTCCGGTCAGGCAGATCAGCCCCGGAGAAAACTCCTCTAGCCATTCCGTGGTGACCTGCACCGTCTCGCCCGGCGGCGTCTCGAGATAGGAGCGACTGACCAGACGGACGAGATTGGCGTAGCCCTCTTCGGTGGCGGCGATCAGCACGATCGGATGCAGATCGGCCCCATGGCGGCGATTGCCGCCGCGAGAAGAATCATTGACCTCGCCGGTGAAGGACAGGCTCGTCTGACAGCCGACCAGCGGCTGCACGCCCTCCTTGGTGGTCTTTTGCGCGAATTCGAGCGCGCCGAACAGGTTGTTGGTGTCGGTGATGGCGATGGCCGGCGCGCTGTCCTTGACGGCGTGGCCGACGATCTTGCCGACCTGCAACGCGCCTTCCAGCAGCGAATAGGCAGAATGCACGCGCAGGTGGATGAAGTTGCGCAAAGGCACTGTAGCCTTTGCCGGCGCATTTTGCGCACTGCGCAGGATGGGGTCGCGCGGGGGCCGGTCGCTCGCCATATCTTACGCCTTTGCTACTCGGGAATCTGTTCGGTCAATGTATCGCTCGAGCCTAGCTGATTCCACCCCGACACCGAACCACGAACAGCTTAATCGCACCGGCAAAGACTGGTGGTCTCAGGCAGGCTCCAGCAATGCGCCGATCAGCTGACGCAATTCCGCGGGTCGCTTGGCGATCCGCGCAGCACCTGCCTCCTCCAGTTCCTTGCGATCACCGTATCCCCAAAGCACGCCGACGGTCTCGATGCCATTCAGCTTGGCGCCGACCACATCGTGCGAACGGTCGCCGATCATGACGGTTCGTGCAGGATCAATCGGCTCCACCGCAAGAATATGGGCGATTAGATCGCCCTTCACGGAATTTCGCCCGTCCAGCTCGGAGCCGTGCACGACGTTGAAATAGCGGCGGAGGTCGAAGTGATCGATGATCTCGCCGGCATAGGTCTTCAGCTTGGAGGTCGCGACCGACAGGAAATAACCATCGGCGACAAGTTCAGCCAGCACTTCGGGAATGCCTTCTATCAGGACGTTCTCGAACTTGCCGACATCCGAATAACGCTCCCGATAGAGCCGCACGCCCTCGTCGATCAAATCCGGATCTTCGGTCTCGATCAGGATGCCGAACGCGGATTTGATCGGCGGGCCAATGCACCAGCGCAGGTCATCCGCAGCAGGCGCGACGCGGCCGAGCTTTTCAACCGCGTATTGCAGCGACTTGGTGATGCCGACGAAGGGGTCCGTCAGCGTGCCGTCGAGATCGAAAAGGACGGCCTGCCGCCGCGCGGAAATATCCATTTCAAGCAAACTCCATGATCACGGCATCGACCGCGAGGCTGTCGCCGGCCTTGGCGTTGATTTTCTCGACCGTCAGGTCGCGCTCGGCGCGTAGCACGTTTTCCATCTTCATCGCTTCGACCACGGCCAGCGTCTCGCCGGCCTTCACTTCCTGGCCTTCCGCGACGGCGATCGAGACGACCAGCCCCGGCATCGGGCAGAGCAGCAGGTTGGAGGTGTCGGGCGCGATCTTGACCGGCATCAGGCGGTCGAGTTCGGCCGTGCGCGGCAGCATGGCGCGGGCCGTCACCGACATGCCTTTCCAGGCAATGCGGATGCCATTCGGCACCGGCCTGATCTGCGCTGCAACGCGGCGTCCGCCGACCATTCCCTGCCAGATCGCTTCGCCCGGCCGCCAGTCGGAGATGACAGTCATTGGCTTGCCGCCGGCAACCAGCAGGTCGACCTCGATCGGAATGGAAACCATGCCCTCGCCGATCGACACCGGAATATAGTCGTCACCAAGCCGCACCACCCAATCCGGCTTCAGCACGCCCGAATGCGGTGCAAGCCGCCCGGTCAGGCGATCGAGGCGATCACGCCGCAGTAGTTCGACCACCGTGGCAATCGCGGCCAGAACCGACTTTTCGTCATCGTTCGGCGTGATCGGCGCAAAGCCGTCGGGATATTCCTCGGCGATGAAACCCGTCGAAAGCCGCCCCTCGCGCCAGCGCGGATGCTGCATCAGGGCTGACAGAAACGGAATGTTATGTTCGATGCCGTCGACGACGAACATATCAAGCGCCTCGGACATCGCATCGATTGCCTCGAGCCGCGTCGGCGCCCAGGTGCAGAGCTTTGCGATCATCGGATCGTAGAACATCGAGATTTCCGACCCTTCGGTCACGCCCGTATCGTTGCGGATGACGATGTCGCCGAACTTTCCTTCCTCTGGCGGCCGGTAGCTGGTCAGGCGGCCGATGGAAGGCAGGAAGTTGCGATAGGGATCCTCGGCATAGAGCCGGCTTTCGACGGCCCAGCCGTTCAGCTTCACGTCGGCCTGGCTGATCGCCAGCTTTTCACCAGCGGCGACGCGGATCATCTGCTCGACCAGATCGATGCCGGTGATGAGTTCCGTTACAGGATGCTCGACCTGCAAACGTGTATTCATTTCAAGGAAATAGAAGTTTTTCTGGCTATCAACGATAAACTCGACCGTGCCGGCGCTCTGGTAGTCCACCGCCTTGGCCAAAGCCACGGACTGCTCGCCCATAGCCTTGCGCGTCTTCTCGTCGAGGAACGGCGAAGGCGCTTCTTCCGCGACCTTCTGGTTGCGGCGCTGGATCGAACATTCGCGCTCGCCGAGATAGATGGCGTTGCCGTGGCCGTCGGCCAGAACCTGGATTTCGATATGGCGCGGATCGACGACGAACTTTTCGATGAAAACGCGGTCGTCACCGAAGGAGCTTTTCGCTTCCGAGCGGGCGCGGTCGAAACCATCGCGCACCTCAGCCTCAGACCACGCGATGCGCATGCCCTTGCCGCCACCGCCGGCGGAAGCCTTGATCATAACCGGATAGCCGATTTCGCCGGCGATCTTTTCGGCATGATCGACGTCCTCGATGACGCCGAGATAGCCCGGCACGGTGGAAACCTTCGCCGCATTGGCGAATTTCTTCGATTCGATCTTGTCGCCCATTGCCTTGATCGCCTTGGGCTTGGGACCGATGAAGACGATGCCTTCCTTTTCCAGCGCCTCGCAGAAGGAAGCCCGCTCCGACAGGAAGCCATAGCCCGGATGCACGGCTTCCGCCCCGGTCTGCTTGCAGGCCTCGATGATCTTTTCGGCCACCAGATAGCTTTGTGCGGCCGCCGCCGGGCCGATATGCACCGCCTCATCCGTCATCTCGACATGAACCGCATCGCGGTCGGCGTCCGAATAGACGGCAACCGTTGCGATACCCATCCTGCGGGCCGTCTTGATGACGCGGCAGGCAATTTCGCCGCGATTGGCGATCAGGATTTTCTTGAACATGAAGATGCGTCCCTCTGGTGGCTGGTCCGTTTTATGGACTATCCCGCAGCGTCTCAAGTGCCGGAATTACAAACCGACCTTGCGCGAGAAATTGCCACCCTCAGAAATGCTTGTCGCGCTCGAAAGGCCCAAAACGCACGCCGGATGTGACGAGATAGGCGGCCGTCCAGCCCATGATGAGAAGGCCTGTTATCCCCTCCATTGCCGAGAGCAACCGCCATTCCTTCAAGGGCGTCACGTCGTTGAAACCGATGGTGGCGAATGTCGACGCCGAGAAATAGAAGGCCGTCTCGAAATCCGGGAGTGCGCCGACCGCCAGCATGCCGACGGCCCAGATCGCCAGTTCGACACAGACCAGGGCGAACAGCCCCAGCGCCAGCGCACCCATCGCAAGAGCCTTTTCGCCCTGTTTTCCGTCGATGAGGGGATGCGACAGCAGAAACGAGACGACATGGGTGAGAGCAATCAGCCCCGCCGCATGGACCAGGAAAGTCAGCACATCGAAGACTGTGGCGAGGAGAAGATTCTCGATCATGTGCGAACTAAAGGCGCAGATGGTGGCCCGGCTATGGCAAAATGCGGACAATTCGCCTAGTCAGTCTGCAAGCACCGACCCAACCATCAAGACAGATCTACGCAAAAGGAATTGCTTATGAAGACCCGCGCCGCAGTCGCCGTTGGAGCCGGAAAACCGCTTGAAATCATGGAAGTCGACCTCGAAGGTCCACGCGAGGGCGAGGTCCTGGTCGAGATCAAGGCGACCGGCATCTGCCACACCGACGAGTTCACTTTGTCGGGCGCTGACCCGGAAGGCATTTTTCCGGCGATTCTCGGCCATGAGGGCGCCGGTGTCGTCGTCGATGTCGGCAAGGGCGTTACGTCGCTGAAGAAGGGCGACCACGTCATCCCGCTCTACACGCCCGAATGCCGCCAGTGCCCGTCTTGCCTGTCGCGCAAGACCAATCTCTGCACCGCGATCCGCTCGACGCAGGGCCAGGGCCTCATGCCGGACGGCACCTCGCGCTTCTCCATCGGCAAGGACAAGATTTTCCATTACATGGGCTGCTCGACCTTCTCGAACTTCACGGTCCTGCCCGAGATCGCGCTGGCCAAGGTCAACCCGGACGCGCCTTTCGACAAGATCTGCTACATCGGCTGCGGTGTCACCACCGGCATAGGCGCGGTCATCAATACGGCCAAGGTCGAGATCGGTTCGACGGCGGTCGTGTTCGGCCTCGGCGGCATCGGCCTCAACGTGCTTCAGGGCCTGAGGCTTGCCGGAGCCGACATGATCATCGGCGTCGACCTCAACAATGACCGCAAGGCATGGGGCGAAAAGTTCGGCATGACGCATTTCGTCAATCCGAAGGAGATCGACGGCGATATCGTGCCTTACCTCGTCAACATGACCAAGCGCGGCGCCGACCAGATCGGGGGCGCGGACTACACTTTCGACTGCACCGGTAATGTGAAAGTCATGCGCCAAGCCCTTGAATCGGCTCACCGCGGCTGGGGCGAAAGCATCGTCATCGGCGTTGCAGGCGCCGGACAGGAAATCTCGACGCGGCCGTTCCAGCTGGTCACCGGCCGCACCTGGAAGGGCACAGCCTTCGGCGGCGCGCGCGGCCGCACGGACGTGCCGAAGATCGTCGACTGGTATATGGAAGGCAAGATCCAGATCGACCCGATGATCACCCACACCATGCCGCTCGAAGACATCAACAAGGGTTTTGACCTGATGCATCGCGGCGAGAGCATCAGAAGCGTGGTGATCTACTGAGCCAGGAAAACCACATGCCGGACCCGATCATCTATGTCGACGCCGATGCCTGCCCGGTGAAGGCGGAGGCCGAGAAGGTCGCGGACCGGCTCGGGCTGGTGGTCGTTTTCGTCTCGAACGGGGGCTTGCGCCCTTCCCGCGATCCGATGATCCGCCACGTCGTCGTTTCAAAGAGCGCCGATGCGGCGGACGACTGGATCGTCGAAAATGCAAAACCCAACGACATCGTCGTGACGGCCGACATTCCGTTGGCGGCCCGCACCGTAGCGCTGGGCGCGCATGTTCTCGGCATGACCGGAAAGCCCTTCACGCATGAGACGATCGGCATGGCGGTTGCCATGCGCGACCTGAAGCAACATCTGCGCGAGACCGGCGAGAGCAAGGGCTATAATGCCGGCTTCGCGCCGCAGGATCGCTCGCGCTTTCTCGGCGCGCTCGACCAGACGGGCCGGAAGGCAAAGGCATCTGCCGAAAGTGCCGCCAAGGATGTGGCCGGATGAACCTACTGAGCGTACGCCATTTTCCGTTCTATGCCGGCGTAGTCCTGGGGCTGGCGGCATTCGCGTTGGCGTTGCTGTTGAAGCAGCCGCTTGCCTATGCGATCGGCGCCAATGTCTTCTTCGTCATCTATATCACTCTCATGCTGAGGCAGATGCCAACGTTCAGTGCCGACTATCTCAGCCGGCGCGCGCAAGATGCCGACGAGCCTATCGGCATCATCTTTCTGGCCACAGCCGTGATCATTTGCGTGGCGGTGGGCTCGCTGTTCCTGCTGATGAACGCCAAGGATGCGCCGCATCCGATCGGGCTCGCCTTTTCGATGCTGTCGCTGCCGCTCGGCTGGTTCACTATCCACACTATGGCCGCACTGCACTACGCGCATCTTTACTGGAAAGGCGACAACACCTCCGACAAGCGCAGCCGAAAGCCGGTGGGTGGACTGATTTTTCCAGGCACCGAGCGGCCGGTTGGGTGGGATTTCCTCTATTATTCCGTCGTCATCGGCATGACGGCGCAAACCGCCGACACCAACATCAACACCACCACCATGCGCATTGCGACGATGGTTCACTCGGTCCTGTCGTTCTTTTTCAACACGGTGATCGTGGCGGCAGCGGTCAATCTCGTGGTTTCGCTGGCGGGTTGATGGCCGCGGTTGTGACGTTCGGTGAAAAATGATATCATTGTGATATCATTTTCAAAGGAATTCCCATGGGTAGCATGGTGATCAGGAACATCCCGGACGATGTCGTGGAAAGCTTCAAGGCCCGCGCCAAGGCCAACGGCCTGTCAGCCGAGCAACTGGCGCGCGACGTCATCACGCGCGAAGCAGGAATGACACGGGAAGAGGCGTGGGCCGCGATCGATACGATCCGCGCCAAAAGCAAGCCTGTCGATCTGAAGACAGCATTGAGAATCATGGAAGAATCCCGTCTCGATCGGGACGGGCCAGATAATGATCATTGACGTAAGCGTTGCGGTTCCATGGCTTGTCGAGACACCGTTTTCGGACACCGCAAAACGACTTCGTTCAATCGAATGCGCGGCCCCTGATCTACTGCTGCTGGAAACGACAAATGCTCTACTCAAATATCATCGCATCGGCCAGATCTCGTTGGACGGCATCCTTGCCGGCATCCAGGCAGTAAAGGTTGCGGTTTCGAAATTTGTGCCCGACGACCAGTTGCTGCCCAGTGCGACAAAGATCGCAGCCGACAATACGCACAAGATTTACGATTGCATGTACCTTGCACTCGCGCTTGAACGTAACCAACCGCTGGCTACTGCGGACAAGCGTCTCGCAGCCATCGCCAAATCCCTTTCAATCGAAACATTGCTGATCGAGCCCATTTCATGAAAACCATCTCCACCGCGAAATCTCATGGCGGCGTCCAGGGCGTCTATTCCCATGCCTCAGAAGCGTGCGCCTGCGACATGACCTTCGCGGTGTTCGTGCCGCCGCAGGCCAAGGATGGCCCCTGCCCGGTCGTCTGGTATCTATCGGGCCTGACCTGCACGCATCAGAACGTGATGGACAAGGGCGAATACCGCCGGCTTGCCGCCGAACTCGGTCTGATCATCGTCTGCCCGGATACCAGCCCGCGCGGCGAGAACGTGCCCGACGAGAAGGATAACTGGCAGTTCGGCTGTGGCGCCGGCTTCTATCTCGACGCCACGCAGGAGCCATTCGCGAAGAACTACCGGATGTATTCCTACATTGCCGAGGAACTGCCCGCGCTGATCGCCAGGGAATTCCCAGCGGACATGAAGCGGCAGGCGATCTTCGGCCATTCCATGGGCGGCCATGGCGCGCTGACCATCGCCTTGAAACATCCCGACCGCTTCAAAAGCTGCTCGGCCTTCGCACCGATTGTCCACCCGATGATTGCCGGCTGGTCGAAGCCCGCTTTCGAAAAATATCTCGGTACCGACGAAGCATCATGGCGCGCCTATGATGCGGTCGCGCTGATAGAGGACGGCAAGCGCTTTCCCGAATTCCTTGTCGATCAGGGCAGTGCCGACGGCTTCCTCGATGACGGCTTGCGGCCATGGCTGCTGGATGACGCCTGCAAGGCAGCCGGCATTCCGCTGACCCTGCGCATGCAGGAGGGTTACGACCACTCCTATTTCTTCATCTCGACCTTCATGGATGATCATCTGCGCTGGCATACCGAAAGACTTGCGAAGTAACTTTCCTGTCGCGCTAATGTCATTCGCGCGCTGAAACCTGTGAATGTCTCTTCCCGTTGCTATCCGGTAACATCCGGAAAAGACGGCGTGGCGTTTTTGATGCCACAGGGAGGAACAGGACATGGACGACGCAGTTCTCCGCTCGGCTCAATCCGATATTGAGCCGACGAATGATCGTCCGCTCATCTATCGGCAATTCGCCTGGACGCGGCTGACCCATTGGATATGGGCACTGGCCTTGTTCTTCCTGCTGCTGACGGGCTTGCAGATCTTCAATGCGCATCCGTCGCTCTATATCGGCAAGCAGTCTGGCTTCAGCTTCGACAATTCGGTGCTGAGTTTCAGCGCCGAAAACACGCCTGAAGGGCCGAAAGGCTATACGGACATTCTCGGCCACCGCTTCGATACCACCGGTGTTCTGGGCCTCTCCGGCGGACCCGACGACCTGCACGCCCGCGCCTTTCCAGCATGGGCGACGATTCCGTCCCATCAGGATCTGGCGACAGGCCGCGTCATCCATTTCTTCTTTGCCTGGCTGCTTTCAGGCACCCTGCTCGTCTGGCTGATCGCCAGCCTTGTGAACGGCCATCTGCGCCGCGATCTTGAGCCGCGTGTCGCGGATTTGAAGCGCCTGCCCGGCGATATCGTCGACCACGCCAAGCTGAAATTCCATCACAGCCGCGACTACAACACGCTGCAGAAGCTCGCCTATGGCGGCGTGCTGTTCGTGCTCATGCCGCTGATGATCCTGACCGGGCTTGCGATGTCGCCCAGCATGAACGCGGCGATACCGTTCCTCGCTGATCTCTTCGGCGGCAGGCAGACGGCGCGTACCATCCATTTCACAGTCATGGTGCTGCTGGTCGGCTTCTTCATTATCCACATGCTGATGATTCTTGCGGCTGGGCCGCTTAACGAACTGCGCTCGATCATCACCGGCTGGTACCGAACCGACCCGCCCACGTCCGGCGACAAGTCCTCGGCACGGAGCACGCGGTCATGAAAAAACTCCAGATCAGCCGCCGCGGCTTTCTTACTTCCGCAGCACTTGGCGCCTCAGGCCTCGCCATCTCCGGCTGTGACGCCTTCGATTCGCTGTCTTCGACGGACAGCCAGGTCAGGGGTGTTCTGGAAGGCGCCAACAATCTGACCTATCGCGTCCAACGCCTGCTGGCCGGTCGCGACTCACTCGCCCAGGAATTCACCGAAGCCGATATCCGGCAGCCACAACGCCCCAACGGCGTGACAGCCCCGGATGACGCCGACTACCGCGCGCTCCAGAGCAATGACTTCGCCGACTGGCGACTCGAAATTTCCGGTCTGGTCGAAAAGCCCTTGTCGCTGTCGCGAGAACAGCTAATCGCCATGCCGTCGCGCACCCAGATCACCCGCCACGATTGCGTCGAAGGCTGGAGCTGCATCGCCAAATGGACCGGAACGCCGCTGTCGCTGGTACTGGACGAAGCCAAGGTAAAGCCGCAGGCCCGCTATGCCGTATTCCACTGCATGGACACGATCGAGAACGGGCTTTCGGGCAGGATAAAATACTATGGCTCGATCGACCTGATCGACGCCCGCCATCCTCAGACGATCCTCGCCTACGGCCTCAACGGCAAGCCGTTGCCGGTCGAGAATGGCGCTCCTCTCAGGGTGCGTGTCGAGCGTCAGCTTGGCTACAAGATGCCGAAATATATTCGGAAGATAGAACTGGTCGATAGCTTCACCCAGATGGGCGACGGCAAGGGCGGCTATTGGGAAGATCGAGGCTACGATTGGTACGGTGGTATCTGAAATACGACGTGATCCCCCGACCAACAGTCGAACTTTCAGTCTAAGAATTACCCTTAAATACAAGACTTTACACGATATTGATGCAAAGCGCCTTGCTATGCGGTCACCCGTCCGCCATGTTTAGGGCACCTGTTTCCGTGTCGGAAACAGGACAATCCGCACATCACAGGAGGTGCATCGGGTGTCCGACACCACGAATATTTACGAACAAACGCCGGATCTCGATACGATCGGCGGCCGACTGTCCCGAGCCCGTGAGGCCAGCGGCATGAGCGTCAAGCAACTGGCATGGCGGCTCGGCGTCAAAATGTCGACGATAACCGCCTGGGAAAGCGACCGCTCGCAGCCCGGCGCGCACCGCCTGAACATGGTATCGGGCATTCTCAATGTCAGCCTGTCATGGGTCCTGCATGGCGTCGGCACCGGTCCCATCGAGCCGGAAGACGACAGCGACATGATCGAAACCGTTGGCGCCCAACTGGATCGCCTCAGGCTTCTGCATGCCGAAACCGGCAGCCTGATCGTCCGCCTTCAGAACGACATGGATCGTCTCGCCGCCGCGAGTTGACGGACTTTTTCGTCCGCGTTTTGTCGCCGCCCCGAAAATCAGCTTCATGGCCGCACGGCATTCCTGCCGCGCGATAACAAAGCTGTGCGTATGTCGCATGGGGCGTGACAATGCGTCGGTCATGAGCTAGCTATGCTGCGTCGAGGATCCGGTGTTTTCCGGATTCTACCTGTTTGCGGGAGAGAGCAGCGTTTGCTGCCGCCGAAGGGGAAATCGCCCGAAATCTCTCAGGCAAAAGAACCGTAGATGGGAAAGACACTCTGGAAAGTCGGGACTAAACCTCCCGCGCCGAAGGTGTAAGCGTCGCCGACAGAGTTCCGGTTGCGCGAGTCTCTCAGGCCTCAGACAGAGGGGCACGGAATGGCCGCCGTAGCGGCCGCTTGCGTGCGACTCTGGAGATGTCATGACGGGCACCGACGGCAAGAAACTACCCCTCGAAGACCTGCATGTTGCAGCTGGAGCGCGCTTTGGCGCGTTTGCCGGTTGGTCAATGCCGTTGACCTATCCGGCCGGCGTCATGGCAGAACATCTTCACACCCGCGACCATGCCGGGCTGTTCGATATCTCGCATATGCGCCTGTTCGAAATCGCCGGCCCCGGTGCTGCCGCGCTGCTTGCCAAGGCATGCCCGCTCGATGCGGCGGCACTTTCCGAACGCCAGTCGAAATACACTTTTTTCCTCAACGAACAGGCCGGCATCATCGACGATCTGATCGTCACGAGGCTTGGAGCCGAGCGCTTCATGGTCGTCGCCAATGCGGGCAATGCAGCGGTGGACGAGGCGCATCTGCGCGCGCTGGCCAAGGCTTTCGACTGCAGGATCGATGCGCTGGACCGCGTTTTCCTCGCCATCCAGGGGCCGGAAGCCTGGGCAGCTTTGGCTCGCGCCGGCATCGAGACCGGTGAACTTCTGTTCATGCATGGCTTCGAGCCCAGAAAAGACTGGTTCATGAGCCGGTCGGGCTACACCGGTGAAGACGGTTTCGAGATCGGCCTGCCGGAGGCCGATGCGCGCCAGCTGCTCGAAACCCTGCTTGCCGATGAGCGCGTCAAATGGATCGGCCTCGCCGCCCGCGACAGCCTGCGGCTTGAAGCCGGCCTTTGCCTTCACGGTCAGGACATCACTCCCGACATCGACCCGGCGAGCGCCGGCCTGATGTGGGCGATCTCCAAGGACCTGCGCGCCAGCGGCCAGTTCATCGGCGCTGACGCATTGCGCGCCATTCTCGCAAAAGGCGCGACCGAAAAGCGGGTCGGCCTGAAACCACACGGTCGCCAGCCGGTTCGCGCCGGCGCCCAGCTTTTCGACGAGGCAGGCAACCCCGCCGGACACGTCACCTCGGGTGGCTTCGGGCCCTCCGCAGGCTCACCGGTCGCCATGGGTTACGTCTCCGTGCCGCTCGCAAGCAGCGGATCGAAAATCTTCGCCGATGTCCGGGGCACAAAAATTCCCGTCGACATTTCTTCTCTACCCTTCACGCCGCATCGCTACCGCAAAGGATAAGTTCTCATGGCAACGACCTATTTCACCGACGATCACGAGTGGCTCCGCGTCGAGGGCGGCATCGCCACCGTCGGCATCACGGATTATGCGCAGGAACAGCTTGGCGACCTGGTTTTTGTCGAACTGCCCGAAGCCGGACGCAAGCTTGCCAAGGGCGACGTCGCCGTCGTCGTCGAATCCGTCAAGGCAGCATCGGACGTCTACGCTCCCATCGACGGCGAGATCGTTGAGTCCAACGGTGCGCTGGCTTCCGACCCGGCGCTGGTGAACTCGGCCGCAACCGGCGATGGCTGGCTGTGGAAGATGAAGCTTTCCGACGAAAGCCAGCTTGCCGGCCTGCTCGATGAAGCCGGCTACAACGCGCTGATCGGCTAAAAGGTGACATTATGACTGCCGCTCCCTATCCGTTCGCCACCCGCCATATCGGCCCCAGCACCGCCGATACGCGCGCCATGCTCGCCGTGCTCGGCGTGCCTTCCATCGAGACATTGATCTCGCAGGCCGTGCCGAAATCGATCCGGCTCGACCGCCCGCTCGATCTGCCGGCGCCCGCCAGCGAGGCCGAGGCGCTTGTCGAGCTTGCGGAAATAATGTCGAAGAACGTCGTGCTGAAAAGCTTCATCGGCGCCGGCTATCATGGCTGCCGCGTGCCGCCGGTGATCCAGCGCAACCTGTTCGAAAACCCCGCCTGGTACACGGCCTATACGCCCTACCAGTCCGAAATCAGCCAGGGCCGGCTTGAACTCCTGTTCCATTTCCAGACGCTGGTGACGGAACTGACCGGCCTACCGGTTGCCTCCGCCTCGCTTCTGGACGAGTCGACCGCGGTGGCCGAAGCCGTCGGTATCGCCTATCGCCACCATCGCGAGAAGCGTCATCGCGTGGCGTTCGCCGGCGCACCTCACCCGCAGACGCTCGATGTCGTCACGACTCGCGCCGAGCCACTGGGCATCGAAGTGGACGGCGAAACGATCGATGAGGATACCGCCGCCCTCGTCGTTTCCTGGCCCGATACGTTCGGCGTCTATGGCAACCACGCCGATGCGATCGCCAAGGCCAAGGCGGTCGGCGCAATCGTCATTTTCGTCGCCGACCCGCTGGCGCTGACGATTGCGGAAACGCCGGCCAGTCTTGGTGCCGACATTGCCGTCGGCCCGATGCAGCGCTTCGGCGTGCCGATGGGCTTTGGCGGACCGCATGCGGCTTACTGCGCCGTTTCCGACAAGCTCACGCGCCTCATGCCCGGCCGTCTCGTCGGCCAGTCGGTCGATGCCAATGGCCGCCCCGGCTACCGGCTCGCCTTGCAGACGCGCGAGCAGCATATCCGCCGCGACAAGGCGACCTCGAACATCTGCACGGCGCAGGCGCTACTCGCCAACATGGCCGCCTCCTTCGCCATCTGGCATGGACCGCTGGGGCTTCAGTCGATCGCCAGCCAGATCAATGCTTTTGCCGAGCGGCTTGCGCTCGGACTGAAGGCCGTAGGCATTGAAATCGACGGCGACCGCCGCTTTGATACCGTCACCATCACCGCCAAAGGCAAGGCCAAGGCTATCGCGGCAGCCGCTGAGAAGGATGGCCGGCTGCTGCGCGTGATCGACAATGATCGCATCAGCGTCAGCTTCGATCAGGCCTCGACCGAAGAAGACCTTGAAGCCATCGCGGCTCTGTTCGGTGCAAAGCCATCACCGGCCGACAAGGTCAAGACACCAGCCAATCCGCGCGGAAAAGGTTTCCTGACCCAGCCGGTTTTCCACGAAAACCGCTCCGAGACCGACATGATGCGCTTCCTGCGCCGGCTTGCCGACAAGGATCTGGCGCTCGACCGCGCAATGATCCCGCTCGGCTCCTGCACGATGAAGCTCAACGCAGCTGCCGAGATGATGCCGGTGAGCTGGCCGTCGGTTGCCAATCTGCATCCCTTCGCGCCGGCCGCGCATTCGCTCGGCTATCGTGAGATGATCGACGATCTGGAGAAGTGGCTGTGCGAAATCACCGGCTTTGATGCGGTGTCGCTGCAGCCCAACGCCGGCAGCCAGGGCGAATATGCCGGCCTGCTGGCGATCCGCCACTATCACCAGTCGCGCGGCGATCATCACCGCAATGTCTGCCTCATCCCCTCCTCGGCACATGGCACCAACCCGGCCAGCGCCTCCATGGCCGGCATGGGCGTCGTCGTCGTGCGCTGCACCGAAGACGGCAATGTCGACATGGATGACCTGAAGGCCAAGGCGGCTGAGCACGCAGGCAACCTTGCAGCCCTTATGATCACCTATCCCTCGACACATGGCGTGTTCGAGGAAGGCATCCGCGATATCTGCGCGCTCATTCACGAGCATGGCGGGCAGGTCTATCTCGACGGCGCCAATCTCAATGCGCTGGTCGGCCTGGCACAGCCGGGCGAAATCGGCGCCGATGTCTGCCACATGAACCTGCACAAGACCTTCTGCATTCCGCATGGCGGCGGCGGCCCCGGCATCGGTCCGATCGGCGTCAAGGCGCATCTGAAGCCTTACCTGCCGGGCCACGTCACGGAAGGCTCCGAACATGCGGTTTCGGCGGCACCCTTCGGCAGTGCGTCGATCCTGCCGATCACCTGGATGTATATCCGCATGATGGGCGCGTCGGGCCTGAAGCAGGCAACCGAAACGGCGATCCTCAGCGCGAACTACATCGCAGCCCGGCTGAAGGCGCATTACCCGGTGCTCTATCAGGGACGCAATGGACGTGTCGCGCATGAGTGCATCCTTGACACGCGCGTGCTGAAGGAAAGCGCCGGCATCGGCGTCGAGGACGTCGCCAAGCGCCTGATCGACTATGGCTTCCACGCGCCGACCATGTCTTGGCCGGTCGCTGGCACGCTGATGGTCGAGCCGACGGAGTCCGAACCCAAGCGCGAGGTCGACCGCTTCTGCGAGGCGATGATCGCAATCGCCGGGGAAGCCGAGCGGGTGGCAAAGGGCGAATGGCCGCGCGAGGACAACCCGCTGGTCAACGCACCGCATACGGCTGCCGAAACGCTCGTCGGCGACTGGACGCATCCCTATTCGCGGTTAGAGGCGGCCTTCCCGGCTGGCGATGCGGAAACGGCTGCAAAATACTGGCCGCCAGTTTCGCGCATCGACAATGTCGGCGGCGACCGCAATCTGGTCTGCTCCTGCCCGCCGATGGCGGAATATCTCGGGGCGGCAGAGTAGCGCCTCAGCCGGCTCAATTTATCGATGACAACAAGCAGGGCTGGCGTTTGCCGGCCCTGCTTTCGATTCGTTAACTATCCCCTTGAGGTTTTGGTTATCAAAAGCCTATAGAAGCAAGCATATTTCCCTGAACGGAACGGGAACCTCTGTCGCGCCGGCTGAAAAGCGTGGCAGTATGGCGGCTAAGACGAATCACTGGAAATCCGCGCCTTATGGACGACAGCAACGACCTCTTCGGAAATCTCGACAAGCAGACGCCGCTTGCCTCGTCGCGCCCGGCCGATCCGCTGGTGCAAGCAGCCGCCAAGCGCGCGCCTCAGCCGGCCAAGGATGGCAGCGAGGGATACAGCGCGGCCGACATCGAGGTTCTGGAAGGGCTGGAGCCGGTGCGCCGGCGTCCGGGCATGTATATCGGCGGCACCGACGAGAAGGCGCTGCACCACCTCTTCGCCGAAGTCATCGACAACTCGATGGACGAGGCGGTTGCCGGCCATGCGACCTTCATCGATGTCGAGCTATCAGCCGACGGCTTTCTCACCGTCACCGACAATGGCCGTGGCATTCCGATCGATCCGCATCCGAAATACAAGCGGCCGGCGCTCGAAGTCATCATGACGACGCTGCATTCGGGCGGCAAATTCGACTCAAAGGTCTACGAGACTTCAGGCGGTCTGCACGGTGTCGGCGTTTCGGTGGTGAATGCGCTGTCCGACCATCTCGAGGTCGAGGTCGCGCGCGGCCGCCAGCTCTATCGCCAGCGCTTTTCGCGCGGCAAGCCGATCGGGGATCTGGAAGCGCTCGGCGAAGTGCACAACCGGCGCGGCACGAAAATCCGGTTCCATCCAGATGCCGATATTTTCGGCAAGGGCGCTGCCTTCGAGCCGGCTCGGCTCTACCGCATGGCCCGCTCAAAGGCCTATCTGTTCGGCGGTGTTGAAATTCGCTGGACCTGCGATCCGTTGCTGATCAAGGACAAGGACCCCACCCCCGCCAAGTCCGTCCTGCATTTTCCCGGTGGCCTGAAGGACTATCTCAAGGCCTCGCTGGGCGACGATTTCCAGGTGACGCGTGAAATCTTTGCCGGAAAAAGCGATCGCCAGGGTGGCCACGGCTCGATGGAATGGGCCGTCACCTGGTATGGCGGCGACGGTTTCCTCAATTCCTACTGCAACACCATCCCGACAGGCGAAGGCGGCACCCACGAGACTGGATTCCGCAATGTGCTGACGCGCGGTCTTCGTGCCTATGCCGAACTGACCGGCAACAAGCGCGCGGCGATCGTCACCAGCGAAGACGTGATGATCTCGGCCGCCGGCATGCTCTCGGTCTTCATCCGCGAGCCGGAATTCGTCGGCCAGACCAAGGACCGGCTGGCGACGATCGAGGCGCAGCGCCTGGTCGAGACTGCCGTGCGCGATCCCTTCGATCACTGGCTGGCCGATAACCCGCAGGAAGCCTCGAAACTTCTGGAATGGGTGATCGCGCGGGCCGACGAGCGTGTCCGCCGCCGCCAGGAAAAGGAAGTGTCGCGCAAGAGCGCGGTGCGCAAGCTTCGCCTGCCCGGCAAATTGGCCGATTGCACGCAGAACGCTGCAGCGGGTGCCGAACTGTTTATCGTCGAAGGCGATTCGGCGGGTGGCTCGGCCAAGCAGGCGCGCGACCGCGCCATGCAGGCCATTCTGCCACTGCGCGGAAAAATCCTGAACGTCGCCAGCGCCGGCCACGACAAGCTGACCGCCAACCAGCAGATTTCCGACCTAATCCAGGCGCTCGGTTGCGGCACGCGCTCGAAATACCGCGACGAAGATTTGCGCTACGACCGCGTCATCATCATGACCGACGCCGACGTCGACGGCGCTCATATCGCCTCGCTACTTATCACCTTCTTCTATCAGGAAATGCCGCAGCTCATTAATGGCGGCCACCTCTATCTGGCCGTGCCGCCGCTCTACCGCATCAGCCAGGGCGGCAAGGTCGCCTATGCGCGCGACGATGCCCACAAGGACGAGCTTCTGAAAACGGAGTTCACCGGGCGCGGCAAGATCGAACTCGGCCGATTCAAGGGCCTCGGTGAGATGATGGCAAGCCAGCTCAAGGAAACGACGATGGATCCGAAGAAGCGCACGCTTCTGCGCGTTGATATCGTGGAGGACGAGGCGGCTACGAAATTGTCCGTCGATGCGCTGATGGGCACCAAGCCGGAAGCACGCTTCCGTTTCATCCAGGAACGCGCCGAATACGCGCAGGAACTGGATATCTGACCGGCGAGTGTCGGGAACCGTCATGACCCGACCTCGCCTCAAGGACTATCTGCCCAATCCCGAGAATTTCACCCGCCCCGCGCGAGCGGACTGGGTTTTCGCCATCCGCACCACCGTGACCGGTCTGGTTGCGCTCTCGATTGCCTTTGCGCTGCAGCTGGAACAGCCACAATGGGCGATGATGACGGTGTTCATCGTTTCCCAGCCGGTCGCCGGCATGGTGCTGGCCAAGGGATTTTATCGCCTGCTCGGTACGCTGGCTGGAGCGCTTGCCGCCGTCGCCATCACGACGCTAACCGGATCGAGCCCCTGGCTTTTCGTGACGGTCCTGGCGCTGTGGATCGGGCTCTGCACATTTACGTCTTCGCTCCTGCGCAATCCCGAGGCTTATGGCGCAGTCCTTGCCGGCTACACCGCCGTCATCATCGGCATGCCGTCATTCGGGCATGGACACCTTGTCATCGATCTTGCGATCGCCCGCAGCATGGAAATCGTGCTCGGCATTGTCTGCGCCGGTCTTGCCAGCCGCCTGTTCCTGCCGCAACTGGCGCGTGACGCAATCGTAGCGCGGCTGAAGCGCAGCATCCTGGACCTCTCCGCCTACGCCAACGGCGCTTTTGCCAGCGGCGACAAGACGAAGCTCGACGCTCTGCATCGCAAGCTGATTGCCGACATACAGGCGCTCGCCGAAATGCGCGCCTATGCGCGGCTGGAGGCACCGAGCCTTGCCGCCCACGGCCATCCGGTGCGGCGAACGATCGGCCATCTTCTGTCCGCCCTGTCGGCCACGCGCATGCTGCACGGCCATGCAGCACCGCTGAATGCCGCCCTGATGCCGGTCCGCAATGAGCTTAAAACCTTGCTCGGCGATTTGACGGCTTCGGGCTCGACCGCGCTTGCCGATACGCGCCCGTGGATTGCGCGCCTCGACACCATCGCGGCGCAGGCACGGCATATGCCGGAAGCTTCCGCCGGCGAAGGAAGCGACAAGGTTGGTGCTGCCGCTCGATTGACGATTGCCGGCGAATTCGCCGATTCGCTGAAGGAGACGCTGCGCGGGCTGGACGCGCTGCGCAGTCCCGTATCGGGCCGCACGCGGGATCGGCGGCAGCCCGCCCTTGTCGTGCACCGCGACCGCCGGGCAGCACTCAGAAACGCCATCCGCGCCGGTGCGGCGACGATGCTCGTCATCGCCTTCTGGATGACGACGCGCTGGTCGGATGCCGCCGGTGTCGCCATTCTGGTTGCCGTCGTTTCGAGCCTCTTCGCAACGCGTCCAGCTCCGGTTGAAAGCGCACTGGAGTTCTTCAAGGGAACGCTTCTGGCCGCGCCCTTTGCTTTTCTGGTCGGGCAGGTTGCGCTACCTGCCTTGCCGGGTTTCGGCTGGTTCGTGCTATTCGCCGCACCGATCCTGATCGCGGCGGCACTCGGCATGGCGAACCGGCGGCATATCGGCATTTCGACCGCTTTCGCCATCAATTTCCTGGCCTTCCTAAACCCGCATCAGACCATGGTCTATGCGCCGCAGGCGTTCTTCAACAGCACCGCCTCTATTCTCGTCGGCATATTGCTCGCCATGGGCGTGTTCGCCGTCGTGTTGCCGGCAAGACCGCAAGACACGGCCGCACGGCTGATCAAGGCGATGCGCGACGATCTTGCGCGGCTCTGCCTGCACGAGCGCCTGCCGAGGCGCTCGGCCTTCGAGAGCCTCGCCTACGATCGGATCAACCAGATTCTGCCTTTAGTTCAACGGCTTGGTCAGGCCGGCGAAACCGTTCTCGAAGGCAGTCTTGCCGCCATGACGGTCGGGCTGGAAATTCTGCGCCTGCGCAAACTGCAGCTGGCAGACGGGATTTCGAACGAGGTGTCGGAGCTGATAACCAAGTTCCTGCGGCAGTTCGCACGCGATGTGTTTCTGCCATTGCCCGGAAGACAGTCTTTCGCGTCATGGATCGACAGTGCCCGCGAGGCCGCCGCCGAAATGGCAGCCGGCAACAGCAGCGCCGAAACCTTGCAGGCCGCTGCATCGCTGCGCGTCATCGCCGCAGCGATCGAGGATTATCCGCAGTTTTTCCGCAAGGCAGCCGAATAGCAGAGCGATCGCTCAGGCTGCGGCGATGGCCAGGGCATGCCCGCGCGCATTGTCCCGCAAGGCTTCGATATGAATAGCCTTCAGCAGGCCGGCGAGATCGCCCGGCGCTGACGGCCCGCCCAATTCCTTCAGCATCAGCCAGCTTACCTCTTGAACGCCGGCGACGCGCTTGCCATTGGCAACTTCGCGCCAGATCTTCAGCGCCCGCAGGACGACCTTGTGGGTCGATACCGCAAGGCCCGCCTGGCGAAACAGTGCGGAAAGCGCGACATCGTGGCCGCCGGCCAGCAGCGCCCTTATCCGGGTTTCCGCCTGCTCCGTCAGCGCGACGATCGCAGCACCGAAGAAATCGACCTTGCCATGGGCAATTGTGCGGATGAGAAAACTCGCCGTGAGATCGCCGCGCAGGCGCAGATGCTCGATCAGGGCGGCGAATTCGTCGGTCTGCGTATTCTCGATCAGCGTCAGGGATGCCTTGACGCAGGCGTCGCGCATGACGCGCTCGGCCCGAGCCGACCCCATGAGTGCAGCGACGAGCGGCGAGCGCTTCAATGCCTCGCCGACCTTGACCAGCAGCATATGGCGGCATTCGGACGGCAGGCGCGGATCGGCAATCAGCGCTTCGCGAACCAGAGCAAGATCGCCGTGACGCTCGGCCATGCGGCGAAAGCTGAGCGAGGCGATATCGGCGCCACTGTTGGCGAGCAGCATCGCACAGGCTTCAGGCTCGCCGACTTCAGCGATGGCGGCCGATACGGCCATCGAAACAAACGGGCGGTCGGCGATGAGTTTCTGTGTCGCCTTCTGGCCCGAAGCGACGCGGTCGATCAGATCGCTATCGGTCAGCAAAGGCGAGCGTGCCAGCACTAGGCCGGCCACTTCCGGCTGATCATTGGCAAGCGCGCTGATGACCTGCAAAGGCGCATGATGGCTCATCGACAGGGCCTCGGCCATCGCCAGCCGAACCTTGGCCGACGGATCGTCAAGCAAAAGCGTGAGCGCGGCTTCGGCGGCGCATCGATCCTCGAACGGCAGTTCCTTCTGGACATAGGCTCGCGCCAATGCGCTGGCCGCAGCTGCCCGCTCGGCGACCCGCGCCGTATCGATCCATTTCAGGAAATGCCCGACAATCATTCACGCCACTCGATTTTCCCACCGGAAGTTTCTTCCAGCCCCGCAAATGACGTTAGGGAGAAATGGTTTACGAACGGTTCACCATATCCGTTAACCTGCTTGCCGGGGATGTCGGCAGCGACTATCAAACGCACGCGCAATGGAGGACGTGATTATGGCTGGACTATATCTCAATGAATTCGTGGTCGGTCAGGTCATCCGCCATGCGCTGACCAAATCCGTCACCGAGAGCGACAACATGCTGTTCTCGGTCATGACGCTGAACCCGCAACCGCTGCATATCGACTTCGACTTCGCCGCCAAAAGCGAATGGGGCAAGCCGCTGGTGAACTCCCTGTTCACGCTCGGCCTGATGATCGGCATTTCCGTTCACGACACGACGCTCGGCACCACAGCCGGCAATCTCGGCATGACGGAAACGGTGTTTCCGCATCCGGTTTTTCATGGCGACACGATCCGGGTAGAGACTGAAATTCTCTCCGTGCGCGAATCGAAATCGAAGCCGGATCGCGGCATCGTCGAATTCCAGCACCGCGCCTTCAACCAGAACGGCGCGCTGGTGGCCAAATGCACCCGGCAGGCGATGATGCTGAAGAAGGCTGCCGCCTGATGCGCTCGCTGCTGTTCGTTCCCGGCGATTCGGAAAAGAAGCTCGAGAAGGGTTTTTCGTCGGAGGCCGATGTCGTCATCGTCGACCTCGAAGATTCGGTTTCGGCGCAGAACAAGATTGCGGCACGCAAGATAGCGGCTGACTTCATTCGCGATCGGCAAGGCCAGGATGGTCCGGCTGTCTATGTCCGCGTGAACGATCTTTCGACCGGGCTGACCGACGACGACCTCGCAGCCCTCGTGCCGGTAAAACCCGCAGGCATCATGCTGCCGAAGTCCAACAACGGCGCCGATGTCCAGCTACTGGCCGTCAAGCTGCGTGTCTTTGAGGCGGAAAACAACCTGCCAGATGGCGGCATCGCCATTCTGCCCATCATCACCGAGACGGCAGCCGGCGTTCTGGCGGCGGCGAGCTATGCCGGCGCAAACGCACGCCTTGCCGGCCTGACCTGGGGCGCGGAAGATCTTTCCGCGGCTGTCGGTGCGCGCGCCACGCGCGACGAGCATGGCCGCTACACCGATGTCTTTCGCCTCGCCCGCGCCATGACGATCCTTGCGGCTTCCTCAGCTGATGTCGCGGCAATCGACACCGTGTTTCCGAATTTCCGCGACATGGACGCCTTCCGTACCGAATGCATCGAGGCCGAGCGCGACGGTTTTACCGGCAAGATGGCGATCCACCCGGCGCAGGTGCCGGTTATCAACGAAGCCTTCACCCCCTCGCCCGAGGCGGTGGCGCATTCGCGAGTTGTGGTCGAGGCATTCCAGGCCGCGGGCAATCCCGGCGTCGTCGCCATCGACGGCCAGATGTACGACATGCCCCATCTGCGCCGCGCCGAGCGGTTGCTGGCGCGTGCGCAAGCGGCCAAGATTGTGGTCTAATCTTTCTCCCAGCGCGGGCGGCGCATGACGAAAGTTTCGGTGATGGCCGAATAATCCATATAGCCAAGCCGGCTAACATTTCCCGCCTTGACCATGTCGAACAGGCCGTCGGTCAGGAACGCATCGTCGATGAAGACGCCGACCACTTCACCGGCGACTACCACCGCGCCCGAATCGCTGCCATCGAGCATTTTGGGACGAAAAATCTCCGTCACCTTGCATTCGAGCGCGGCAGGAACGCCGGCAACACGCGGTGGTTTTACCATTCGCGACGGCACCATCTCCAGCCCGGCATAGTCGAACTCGCTGGTGCCGCGCGGCGCATTCACGCTGGTCCGGTTCATCTTCTCAGCAAGATCGCGCCCGACCAGATTGGCAACGAATTCGCCGGTTTCCGCGGTAAACGTGGCGCTGTCCTTCTCCCCGTCAGATGAAAACCAGACGAGAGCCGAGGAGAAGGCATTGAAGAAGGAATAGGGTGCGAGATTGAGCGAGCCGTCGCGCCCGATCGACGATATCCAGCCGATCGGCCGCGGTGCCACGATCGCCTTGAACGGATCATGCGGTAGGCCGTGCCCCTTGGACGGTTCGTAGAACAAGGCTCTCAGCCCTCCCAGGGACCGGAATAGTCGCCGTAGAGCGAGGTCACGTCGGGTCGTGGCCGTTCCGGCACAGTGCCGTCGAACGATCCGATGTGAATGAAGCCAACGACGCGCTCATGCGGAGCAAGGCCCAGAATGCGCCGCCCTTCCTCGGTGTCCGAATACCAGTTGGTGATCCAGTTGGTCTTGTAGCCGAGCGCATTGGCGGCAATGACAAGGTTCATGGCGGCCGCGCCGCCGGACAGAAACATCTCCCATTGCGGGATTTTCATGTTTTCCTTCGGGCTCGATACGACACCGATGACCAGGGGCGCACGCGAGAATCGCGCCAGCTCCTGGTTGCGGCGGCCTTCCGTCAGCGGCCCTTCGCGCTTTTCCGCCAAAGCCGCCAGTTCTTCGCCAATGCGATGACGCGCCTCGCCGCGATAGACGATGAAGCGCCACGGCTCCAGCCGGCCATGATCCGGCACGCGCGAAGCTATCGTGATCATGGTCTTGATCTCGGCATCGCTGGGTGCGGGCTCGCGCAATTCGGGTATAGGGGCCGACCCCCTGCTCAACATGAAATCGATGATCGATGAAGTCACGGCGTCGTTCTCCTGATGTTGCTGGCTGAAGCGACCGGAGTGCAGACGGCGGCTTGGGCTGAATATGCCTTGAAATTGCCACCGCATTGGGCTTCAAAGCAAGCCATGCTCGCCGGATTCCTCCGACCTTTCGCATTCATCTTTGGTGCCTCAGTGTTCACACTGGCATCCGGGCTTGCCATGGCGCAGCAGACGGACCCGCTGAAGGGCGTTACGCTTCCCGACCTGTCGAGCTACGCCTCCCCGCATAGCGGCCGATCACTGGCGCAAGGCGAAGGCGGCCAACTCACACTCGCCGCCAAACTGACCGAGGCAAGCGACGATATCGGCCGCGGGCTGATCTGGCGCGTGTTCCGGCCGGAACCCGGGCCGGACGGCAAGCTGCCGCTGGTCGCGTCGGCCCAGGGCGGCACCAGCATGTTCCAGCTGGAGCCCGGCAGCTATCTCGTCCATGCCTCGTTCGGCCGCGCCGGGGCAACCAAGCGCATAACCGTTGGCCGCGAAGCCAAGCATGAAAGCCTCGTGCTCGATGCAGGCGGCCTGAAGCTGGATGCCGTGCTTGCCGGCGGCGTGCGCATCCCGCCGGAGAAGCTGCGATTCTCCATCTACGAAGCCGAACCGGGGGCTGACGGCGATCGCGCGCTGATCATCCCGGACGTAAGCCCCAATTCCATCGTTCGGCTCAACGCCGGCGTCTATCACGTCGTTTCCACCTATGGCTCGGTCAATGCGGTGATTCGTTCCGACATCCGCGTCGAGGCCGGCAAGCTGACCGATGCGACCGTCGAGCACCGTGCCGCCGAGCTGACATTGAAACTGGTGCGCGACGAGGGCGGCGAAGCCATTGCTGACACGTCATGGTCCGTGCTGACGGGATCAGGCGACCCGGTGCGCGAAAGCGTCGGCGCATTCGCCTCCATGGTGCTGGCCGAAGGGGAGTACACCATCGTCGCCAAGAATCGCGACCGCATCTATCAGCGCGATTTTACGGTCGTCGGCGGGCACAATCAGGACGTCGAGGTTCTGGCCAACGACGCCATTGCGGCCGACCCCAATGACGGGGCGGACTGAACCGCCTGTTCCATCGGCCTGCAAATCTTGGAATCATGAAAAAGGCAGGGCAAATACATGCCCCGCATTTTTTAGATCTTTCAAAAAGCCTTAGCTCTCCAACAGCGCCCGCTTGCGATCCGGCGTGATCGCCTCATCGGTGAGCGCTGCCACGGCCTCGTCCAGCGTCATCGACGTCTGGTCGCGCGAGCCGAGCCGGCGGACATTTACCGTCGCCTCTTCCGCCTCTCGCCTGCCGCAGACGAGAATGACCGGAACCTTGGCCAGCGAATGTTCGCGGACCTTGTAGTTGATCTTCTCGTTGCGCAGATCGGCTTCGGCCGACAGGCCGGCAGCCTTCAGTTTCTTGACCACGGATTGCGCATATTCGTCGGCGTCCGACGTGATCGTCGCCACCACCACCTGCAGCGGCGCGAACCACAGCGGGAAATGACCCGAATAATTCTCGATCAGGATGCCGAGGAACCGCTCCATCGAGCCGCAGATGGCGCGGTGGATCATCACCGGCTGCTTCTTTTCCGAGTCCGAGCCGATGTAGAAAGCGCCAAAGCGTTCCGGCAGGTTGAAATCGACCTGCGTGGTGCCGCATTGCCATTCGCGGCCGATGGCGTCCTTCAGCACATATTCGAACTTCGGGCCGTAGAAGGCGCCCTCGCCCGGATTGATCGAGGTCTTGATGCGATTGCCCGATCGCGCCCTGATCGTCTCCAGCACATTGCCCATGATTTCCTCGGCATGATCCCATGCCTCGTCAGAACCGACGCGCTTGTCGGGCCGAGTCGAGAGCTTCACGCTGATCTCGTCGAAGCCGAAATCGGCATAGGTCGTCAGGATCAGGTCGTTGATGCGCAGGCACTCGTCGGCAAGCTGCTCTTCGGTGCAGAAGATATGCGCATCGTCCTGGGTGAAGCCGCGCACGCGCATTAGACCATGCAGCGCGCCGGAAGGCTCGTAGCGGTGCACATTGCCGAATTCGGCAAGCTTTACCGGAAGATCGCGATAGGACTTCAGGCCGTGCTTGAATATCTGGACGTGGCCCGGGCAGTTCATCGGCTTCAACGCGAAAACGCGATCGTCGTCGGTGTCATCGCCGGCAACCGTGACCTTGAACATGGCATCGCGATACCAGCCCCAGTGACCCGACGTTTCCCACAGCGACTTGTCGAGTACCTGCGGCGCGTTGACCTCCTGATAGCCCTGCGTGTCGAGCCGGCGGCGCATATAGCTGACGAGGTTCTGGAACATCTTCCAGCCCTTGGCGTGCCAGAAGACAACGCCCGGCCCCTCTTCCTGGAAATGGAACAGGTCCATCTCGCGGCCGAGGCGGCGATGGTCGCGCTTCTCGGCCTCTTCCAGCATGTGGAGATACTGGTCGAGCTGCGCCTGGTCGGCCCAGGCCGTGCCATAGATGCGCGTCAGCATCGGATTGTTGCTGTCGCCGCGCCAATAGGCACCGGCAACTTTCATCAGCTTGAAGGCGTTGCCGATCTGCCCGGTGGACGCCATATGCGGGCCGCGGCAAAGGTCGAACCAGTCGCCCTGCGCATAGATCTTCAGGTCGTCGCCTTCGGGAATGGCGTCGATCAGCTCGAGCTTGTAGGCCTCGCCCTTGTCGGAAAACACCTGCTTGGCCTTTTCGCGCGTCCACACCTGCTTGGTGAACGGCTTGTTGCGGCCGATGATCTCGCGCATCTTCTTTTCGATGACGGGAAAATCCTCGGGCGTGAAGGGCTCGTTGCGGGCGAAATCGTAATAGAAACCGTTCTCGATCACCGGACCGATGGTGACCTGCGTTCCCGGCCATATTTCCTGCACGGCTTCGGCCAGCACATGCGCCGTATCGTGGCGGATCAATTCGAGCGCGCGCGGATCGTCGCGCAGCACGATCTCGACCTTGCCCGACTTGCCGAGCGGGTCGGAAAGATCGCGCAGCGTGCCGTCGACGGCATAGGCCACGGCCTTCTTGGCGAGCGACTTCGAGATCGATTCGGCCAGCGCCGCACCGGTCATCGACGCGTCGTATTCGCGCACGGAACCATCGGGAAATGTGAGGGAAACGTTGGACATCATATTCTCCTATCCAGTCCCGCAAACGAGCGCGGGTGGTTAAATTGCCGGATGCGTCCGGCAGCGACGGCCTTTTAGGGGGAGATTGCCGCGCCGTAAAGGCGAGAGCGTTCAGCTTTGCGTGTCTTGCGGCATTTTTCCGATGCGCCAGTAACGCCACGGCGTGAACCAGCGATACCGCGCGGTCAACCGTTCGGGTACCCGGTCGATGCCGTGCGTGCCCCAAGGGCCGCAGCGCATCACCCGGAAAAGCCCCATCCAGCCACCGGCCCACAGGCCGTGACGGGCGATGGCCTCGTGAGCATATTCCGAACAGGTCGGCAGATGCCGGCAGGAATTGCCGACGAAGCCGGAAAGGGTGAGCTGGTAAAGGCGAACGAGCGACGTGCCGAAAACCCGGCCCGGCGTCTTGCGCCAGGGGCCGGGCCAGTTTCTGCCGCGCGCGACCGGCCGGGCCGCGTGCGCATGGTGGTGATCGTGGCTCATCCGCCTATTTCAACGCTCCGTCAGCGTCGTAGATGTCGTTTCCAGCGCTGTTTTGCAACTACATGCGCGTCGCATGCAATTCAGATGAGACTGTCGTTGCGCGCAGGCCGCGCGGGCCGCTCCGGGTAGCGCAGTTCGACCGGGTGCTCCTCGCGGCTCGGTCGATCGTGCCGGGAACGCAGCGGCATGGTCTGAAAAGTCAGGATGCGGATGACGTCGCCGAAGATGTTTGTAAGGTTCATGGCCGTAGCCTCCTTGTTGCGCAAGGATTAGACCGCGCCTGTACTTCGTCCTCAAACGAGTATAATTTCGCGCTTGGATAACTTGGGGTTATGCAAATGAAGCGTGGGCGGCTTCCGCTGACAGCTTTACGGAGCTTCGAAGTGGCGGGCCGGCTGTTGAGTTTCAGCAAGGCGGCTGATGAGCTTTTCGTATCGCAGGCCGCGATCAGCCGGCAAATTCGCGAACTCGAACAGTTCACCGGCTACGCGCTGTTCGAGCGCCATCACCGCCGCGTCTCGCTGACCGAGAATGGCATGCGCCTGCTGGAACAACTGACGACGAGCTTCGACGACATCGACCGGCGCCTGACCGAACTGCGCGAAGCGCTACCGCATGAGACGGTGGCCGTCAGCGTCGAGCCGTCCTTCGCGGGCACATGGCTGGTCCCTCGACTCAATATTTTCAGCCGGTTACGCCCTGATATTGATGTCTCGCTGAGCGTCGACCCGCGCCTGATCGAATTCCGCAGCCATGAAGCGCAAATCGCCATCCGTTTCAGCGCGACCGAAACATCCTGGCCCCGCACCGAATCCACGCGCCTGCTCGACATTTCGGTAGCGCCGGTGCTGTCTCCCGAACTTCTTGCGTCGGGCCCGCCCTTGCTGACGCCAGGCGACCTTCGCCATCACAGCCTGCTGCACGATGAGAACCGCAACGGCTGGTCACGCTGGTTCGAAGAAGCGGGCATTCACGACATGGCACCGCAGCGCGGCCCGATTTTCACCGATTCTGCGCTCGCGACACAGGCCGCCGTGCTGGGACACGGCATCGCGCTCGGCGATATCGCGCTGATCAGCCGGGACCTGCAGGCGAAGAGACTGGTGATGCCCTTCCCGATCGAGGTGCCCTATGGCGCCTACTGGCTCGTTGCGCCGGATTTCAGGGAACTGAGCGAGGCAACTCAGGCATTTGCGAACTGGATTCAGGAGGAGCTGAAAGCCGAGCAGGCGACGAAGTTTATTTAAGCCGCGTCGGCGTGTTTCTTCTCGATCTGGCCGATGGCATCGACGACAGCGTCGAAGGTCAGCATGGTCGAGGCGTGGCGGGCCTTGTAGTCGCGCACCGGCTCGAGATATTTGAGTTCGTCGAAACGCCCCTCAGGTGGCGCACCGTTTTCCTTCAGCATCTTGCGCATGGTCTCGCGCACTTCGCGCAGTTCGTCGGCGGTTGCACCGACGACATGGCGCGCCATGATCGAGGACGAGGCCTGGCCGAGCGCGCAGGCCTTTACGTCATGGGCGAAGTCGGTAACGACACCGTTTTCCATTGTGAGGTCGATGGTGACGGTCGAGCCGCAGAGCTTGGAATGAGCGGTCGCGGTGGCGTCTGGATGATCGAGACGGCCGATACGGGCGATATTTCCGGCAAAGCCGAGAATTTTCGCATTGTAGACATCGTCAATCATTGTTTTCCAATCCGTCGCCGTTTCGCAGACAGCCTTTGCCGTTTGTACATCTTCCAATCGCCCGGCAAGCCCTTATATAATGCTGGTGTTCTGCTAACGGCAAGGCGACCAACAATGCTGAACCGACGGAACTCAAGTCACGCCGCTTTCGGGCCGGAATTTCCGAACTCCCGCAAAAAGGCTGTGGTCCGTTCAACTCGTCCCTCCTGTGAGAGGGACTACGGGAGACATCCTTCATGGACGCCGTGATCAAGAAATTGATGCCGAAATCAGAATATCTCGACAAGCCGGAGACCAACAGGCCGTCGCAGGACGAGGTCGAGGCCGCCGTGCTGACCCTTCTGCGCTGGACCGGCGACAATCCCGACCGCGAGGGTTTGCGAGACACGCCCAAGCGCGTCGCCAAGGCTTTCCGCGAGATGTTCAACGGCTATGATATGTGCCCGGCGGAAGAGCTTGGCCGCACTTTCGAGGAAGTGGCCGGCTATGACGATCTCGTCCTGATTAAGGACATCCAGTTCCATTCGCATTGCGAGCACCACATGGTGCCGATCATCGGCAAGGCCCATGTCGGCTACCTGCCGGATGGCAAGGTCGTCGGCCTGTCCAAGATCGCACGCGTCGTCGATATCTTCGCGCATCGCCTGCAAACGCAGGAAGCGATGACGGCGCAGATTGCCGGCGTCATCCAGGAGGTGCTAAACCCGCGCGGCGTTGCCGTCATGATCGAAGCCGAGCATATGTGCATGGCCATGCGCGGCATTCGCAAGCAGGGTTCCACCACCCTCACCTCAACCTTCACCGGCGCTTTCAAGGACAGTCCCGAAGAGCAGGTCCGGTTCGTGACAATGGTGCGGAACGGCGCTTCTTCCTGATCAAAATCAGGTGATTGCCGGGTCCGCTAAAAAAGGAGCCGGCAATGGCCCCCATCGCATTTGACGTTTCATCGGACAAGAAAGTGCTCGAGGAAGGCAAATCCTTCGCGCCGCGCTTCGACGCCAACGGTCTCGTAACGGCCGTTGTGACGGATGCCCGCGACGGCATGCTGCTCATGGTCGCGCATATGAATGCCGAAGCCCTGTCGCTGACGCTGGAGACCGGTATCGCGCATTACTGGTCGCGGTCACGCAATGCGCTCTGGAAGAAGGGCGAGACCTCCGGAAACATGCAGCACGTCGCCGAGATCCGTACCGATTGTGATCAGGATGCGGTGTGGCTTCGCGTAAATGTGTTGGGCCACGATGCAACCTGTCACACCGGCCGGCGTTCGTGTTTTTACAGGACCGTGGCTGCAAAAGACGGAGTTGCCATCCTAAGTGATGATGGCAGCAGGCCGCTTTTCGACGTTAAAAAGACATATCCAGACGCCAAGTGAACCACTTAAACTTGAACCGTCGCATAGATTCACCTTTTCGATACGGCCCATGCCTATCATCGGGGTGGGACATGGGAGATTTCGATGCTCGAGTGGGCGTCACTACGCAATAGAGCCGATGTGCGGGAAGCCAATGGCCCCGCTTCGTCCGGCGGCATACAGGAACCGCAGCCCCAGAAGAAATCCGGCATCTCGCTGGCGCTTGGCGGCGGCGCGGCCCGCGGCTGGGCGCATATCGGCGTGCTGAGGGCGCTCGACGAGGCCGGCATCGAGATCGACATGATCGCCGGCACCTCGATCGGCGCACTCGTCGGCGGCTGTTATCTCGCCGGCAAACTCGACGAACTCGAAGATTTCGCGCGCAGCCTGACCAGGCGCCGCTTCTTCGGCCTGCTCGATCTTCATCTCGGCGGCAGCGGGTTGTTCGGCGGCATGAAGCTGACCGCGCGCATGCAGGAACATATGTCCGGCCTGCGCTTCGAGGATTTGCCGAAGCCTTTCGTCTGCGTTGCGGCTGAAATCAGCACCGGCCATGAAATCTGGCTGTCGAACGGCTCCCTCATCACCGCCATGCGCGCTTCCTATGCGCTCCCGGGCGTGTTCGAGCCGGTGGTCGCCAACAAGCGCATCCTCGTCGATGGCGCGCTGGTCAATCCGGTTCCGGTTTCCGTCTGCCGCGCCTACGAGCAGCCGCTCGTCGTTGCGGTCAATCTGCACTACGATCTTTATGGCCGCGCCGCCGTGATCAAGCATAACGCTGGCGAATTGGTGATCGAAAAGGACGTGCCCGCCGCAGGCCGCAAGGACACGCAAGCGCGCGCAAAGGAAACCCGCCTCGGCATCACCGGTGTCATGGTCGAGGCCTTCAACATCATCCAGGACCGCATCTCACGCGCGCGTTTGGCGGGCGATCCGCCGGATATGTCGATCCAGCCCAAGCTCGGCCATATCGGCCTCTCAGAGTTTCATCGTGCCGACGAAGCGATCCGCCTCGGCTACGAGGCGACCAAGGCGCACATCACGGAGCTTGAACGGCTGCAGACCGTACTGGTGTAATCAGGCCGGCGCGGCATCTATGATGCGGAATTGCGCGGTCCTGTTACCGTTCCAGTAGTTCGACGACAGCGAGCCCGCGACGTGCACCGTCGCGCCACGGCTCTTGAACAGGAAATCTCCCAAAGCCGTATCGAGGGCGCGAAAGGCGATCGCCTGAATGCGCCCGCCGCCATCCGAGCGAAGATCGACCCTGATGTGGGAAGAACCGACCAGCCGGGCATCGACGATCTTGTGGCGCGGCAGCACGAAGACCGGCGCGACATGGCCAGCGCCAAACGGCCCAGCCTTTTCCAGCGTGTCGAGCAGCGTGGTCGTGGCGCCGTCCGCGGCCAGTGCCGCATCGATTGGCAGGCTTTCCTCGCCTTGCAGGCGAAACACATCGGCTGCCGCGCGTTCCTCGAAAAAGGCACGCAGCGCGCCGAGCTTTTCACGCTCGACGGTGATGCCGGCCGCCATGGCATGACCACCGCCCTTGACGATCAGCCCGCGCTCGGCCGCCTCGCGCACCAGTTTTCCCAGATCGAAGCCCGAGACCGAGCGGCCCGATCCTGTGCCGACGCCATTTGGGTTGAAGGCAATGGCGAAGGCCGGACGGCGCGCATGGTCCTTCAAGCGCGACGCGAGCAGCCCGACGATGCCGGGATGCCATTTCGGACCGGCCGTAACGATCACCGCAGGACCGGCGCCGCCGGCAAGCTCGGCATCGGCTTCGGCGCGGGCCTCGGCGAGCATCTCCTGCTCCATAGCCTGCCGTTCCTGGTTCAGCCGATCCAGCGTTTCGGCGATTTTTCCCGCTTCGACGGGATCGTCCGTCGCCAGAAGCCGGCTGCCGAGAGCCGCGTCGCCGATGCGTCCGCCAGCATTGATGCGCGGACCTATCAGGAAGGCCAGATGGAACGTGCCTATCGGCTCGCCGATGCGCGAGATGCGCGCCAGTGCCGCGATGCCAACGTTCTTCTGCTGGCGAATGGCGAGCAGCCCCTTCACCACGAAGGCCCGATTAACGCCGGTGAGCGGAACCACGTCGCAAACCGTCGCCAGCGCCACCAGATCGAGCATGGACAAAAGATCGGGCGGGGTGACGCCGGAATTTTTGGTGCGCAGCACCTTTGCCGTTTGAACAAGCGCCAGAAACACGACGCCGGCTGCGCAGAGATGTCCCTGCCCGGAAAGATCGTCGTCGCGGTTCGGATTGACGATGGCGCTCGCCACCGGCAACGGCCCGCCGACCTGATGGTGGTCGAGCACGACGACATCGGCGCCGGCCTCGCGCGCGGCATCGATGGAGGCCGCACTGTTGGTGCCGCAATCGACCGTGACGATCAGGCGCGCGCCGCGCGACACGAGTTCGCGCATCGCCTCAGGATTCGGGCCGTAACCCTCGAAAATCCTGTCGGGAATGTAGATTTCGGCCTCGATGCCGTAATGGGCAAGAAAGCGCTTCAGAAGCGCTGACGACGCGGCGCCATCAACATCGTAGTCGCCGAAGATCGCCACCTTCTCGCGCCGCACGACGGCAATGGCGATGCGTTCGGCCGCTGCCTCCATGTCGGTCAGCGAGGCTGGATCGGGCAGAAGATCGCGGATCGTCGGATCGAGAAAGCGCTCGGTGTCATCAGCCGTGACGCCACGCCCGGCCAGCACGCGCGCCACGATGTCGGGCACGCCGTGGCCCTGCGCGATGGCAAGGGCTGTCATCTCCTGGCGCTCGCTCAGCCGATGCTCCCAGGCAAGCCCGGTCGCGGAGCGCTTGACGCCCAGAAAGTAACGCTTCTCGGCTGTCATGCGCCGCCCAGTTCTTCACCCATGACCGCACGATAAGCGTTCACGGGCGAATGCCAAGGGCAGCACGGCAATGTCGGCGAACAGGCTCTCAGAATTTGTCGAGATCCTGATGGCGCGCCTTGATCTCACGCACGGTCTTGGACGAGGACCGCAGGACGATCGTGTCGGTGGTGATCGAGTTGCGGCCGAATTTCACGCCGGCGAGCATGTTGCCGTCGGTGACGCCGGTGGCAGCGAAAAGCACGTCGCCGCGCGCCATCTCCTCGATGCGATAGACCTTTTCGGGGTCCAAAATGCCCATCTTGGCAGCGCGCGCCACCTTTTCCGGCGTGTCGAGCATCAGACGGCCCTGCATCTGGCCGCCGGTGCAGCGCAATGCCGCCGCAGCCAGTACGCCTTCCGGCGCACCGCCGGTGCCGAGATAGATGTCGATACCGGTCTCGTCGGGGTCTGTGGTGTGGATGACGCCGGCAACGTCGCCGTCGCCGATCAGGCGGATGGCCGCACCGGTGTTGCGCACGGCTTCGATCAGCTTGGCATGGCGCGGGCGGTCGAGAATGCAGGCGGTGACTTCCGAAACCGGGACGCCCTTGGCCTTGGCCACGCTCCTGATGTTTTCCTCGGGAGTCGCATCAATGTCGATGACGCCATCGGGATAGCCGGGTCCAACCGCGATCTTGTCCATATAGACGTCAGGCGCAAACAGCAGGCTGCCCTTCTCGGCGATGGCGATGACGGCCAGTGCATTGGGCAGGTTCTTGGCGCAGATCGTCGTGCCTTCCAGCGGATCGAGCGCGATATCGACTTCCGGGCCGTCGCCGGAGCCGACCTCCTCGCCGATATAGAGCATCGGTGCTTCGTCGCGCTCGCCCTCGCCGATCACCACGGTGCCCTTGATCGCGAGGCGGTTCAGTTCGGCGCGCATGGCATCGACCGCGACCTGGTCGGCAGCCATCTCGTCGCCCCTGCCGCGAAGCCGTGCAGCCGCCACCGCGGCGCGCTCCGTTACGCGGACGAGTTCCATGGTGAGGATCCGGTCGAGACCGGCGACAACGCTTTTCGCCATAGTTTGAGTATTCCCGTGTTCTTGATCTTGAAACGCCCGGGACCGGGCAGCCGGACCCTTGTGTCAAAGTGAAATGACAAGGGCAAGACCTGCCGGCGCCGTTCTTGCCCAACGGGGAAACATCAATCGATTAAGCTATGTTCAAGCCATGCGAAGCTGGGTGTTTGATGCCCAGCAGTGTCAGCGAATCGGCTCTCAGCCGGCGCGTTCGATGCGGATAACCTGCGGCTTGTCAGTGAGATGACCATCCTTGGTGATGCCATCGACGGCCTTGCGCACGGCGGCTTCCGTCGTCTCGTGGGTGACGAGGATGACCGTCTTGGTCGCGTCCGCCTCGGTGCCGGTGGCGTGCTGGACGATCGATTCCAGCGAAATGTCGTTGTCGGCCATGCGCTTGGCGACGGCTGCAAACACGCCGACACGGTCATGCACGGTGAGGCGGATGAAATAGCCGCCCTCATGCGCGCGCATCTTGGCGCGTTTGTAGGGTTTCAACTCCTTGGTCGGACGGCCGAAGACGGGGCCGTGCTGGAAGCCGGGCCGGCTCTTGGCGATGTCGGCGATGTCGCCGATCACGGCCGATGCCGTAGCATTGCCGCCCGCACCCGGACCGGACAGCAGAAGCTCGCCCAATATGTCAGTCTCGACGGCAACGGCATTGGTCACGCCATGAACCTGCGCGATCACCGAAGCAGTTGGCACCATGGTCGGGTGGACGCGCTGCTCGATGCCGCTTTCCGTCTGCTGGGCAACGCCGAGCAGCTTGATGCGATAGCCGAGTTCGCCCGCCGCGCGGATATCGGCCTGCGAAATGTTGCTGATGCCTTCCATATAGATGTCGTCGGCGGAAATCTTGCAGCCGAAGGCAAGGCTGGTCAGGATCGACAGCTTGTGCGCGGTGTCGTTGCCCTCGATGTCAAAGGTCGGGTCGGCTTCGGCATAGCCGAGGCGCTGGGCATCCTTCAGGCAGTCCTCGAAGGAAAGGCCTTCGGCCTCCATGCGCGTCAGAATGTAATTGCAGGTGCCGTTGAGGATGCCGAAGACGCGGGTGACGCTGTTGCCGGCCATCGCTTCGCGCATCGTCTTGATGATCGGGATGCCGCCGGCGACCGCCGCTTCGTAGTTCAGCAGAACACCCTTCTTCTCGGCGATCTCGGCCAATGAGACGCCATGCTTGGCAAGCAGCGCCTTGTTGGCGGTGACGACATGCTTGCCGGCTTCGAGGGCTGCCTTGACGCAGGCGCGCGCCGGCCCCTCGTCGCCGCCGATCAGCTCGACGAAGACATCGATATCGGCGCTCCTGGCCAGTTCCACCGGATCGTCGAACCATTTGGCGGCCGCGACATCGACACCGCGGTTACGCGCACGATCACGCGCGGAAACGGCGGTCACCACCAGCTGGCGTCCGCATTGGCGGGTGAGTTCGGAAGCCTTCTCCGACAGAACGCGCACGACCGAGGCACCGACCGTGCCGAGCCCGGCTATTCCAATACGCAAAGCTTCGGCCATGATGGCAGCGCCCCTCTTCTCGGTCATTCTGGATGGTTGGCAGCGACGGCTCAGCGATGTGCCGACAGCGGTACCACATTGTTGGGCTGCTTGGCGGTCGTCGCCAGAAAGCGCTTGATGTTACGGGCGGCCTGGCGAATGCGGTGCTCGTTTTCGACCAGTGCGAGGCGCACATAGTCGTCGCCATGCTCGCCGAAGCCGACGCCTGGCGCTACCGCCACGTCGGCATGCTCGATGAGCAGCTTGGAGAACTCGAGCGAACCGAGTTGCTTGAACTGCTCCGGGATCGGCGCCCAGGCAAACATCGTCGCAGCCGGCGCCGGAATTTCCCAGCCGGCGCGGCCAAAGGCATCAACCATGACGTCGCGGCGCTTGTGATAGACCTCGCGCACCTCGGCGATGTCGGCACCGTCGCCATTGAGGGCGGAGGTTGCCGCGACCTGGATCGGCGTGAAGGCACCATAGTCGAGATAGGATTTGACGCGCGTCAGTGCCGAGATCAGCCGCTCATTGCCGACGGCAAAGCCCATGCGCCAGCCGGGCATCGAGAATGTCTTCGACATCGACGTGAACTCGACGGTGACGTCCATCGCACCCGGTACCTGCAGGACCGAAGGCGGCGGATTGCCGTCGAAGTAGATCTCGGAATAGGCGAGATCCGACAGGATGATGATGTCGTTCTTCTTCGCGAAGGCCACCACATCCTTGTAGAAGTCGAGCGTGGCGACATGGGCCGTCGGGTTCGACGGATAATTGAGGATGAGCGCCAGCGGCTTCGGGATCGAATGGCGCACGCCGCGCTCGAGCGCCGGGATGAAGCTGTCGTCCGGCTTTGCCTGCAGCGAGCGGATGACACCGCCCGACATGATGAAGCCGAAGGCATGGATCGGATAGGTCGGGTCCGGGCACAGCACGACATCGCCTGGCGCGGTGATTGCCTGCGCCATATTGGCGAAGCCTTCCTTGGAGCCCAGCGTGGCAACGACCTGGGTGTCCGGGTTCAGCTTCACGCCGAAACGGCGGGCATAATAGTTGGCCTGGGCGCGGCGCAGGCCGGGAATGCCGCGCGAGGAAGAATAGCGGTGGGTGCGCGGATCGCGCACCACTTCGCACAGCTTGTCGACGATGGCCGTCGGCGTGGGCAGGTCGGGATTGCCCATGCCGAGATCGATGATGTCGGCGCCGCGCGACCGGGCGCTGGCCTTCAGCCGGTTGACCTGCTCGAAAACATAAGGCGGAAGCCGGCGAATCTTGTGAAACTCTTCCATGACAAATCCAAGCAAATGGCCATCAAATCGTGACGCGCGTATATACCCAATCACAGGGCGGGTCGAGGCATCAGTTGCCTTCGATCTCGGCCAATGTCTCGGCTGCGTGCGTGGCGGCTATCTTCTTCAGCCGAGGCTGGTCGTTCGGCACGCTGCCCGTGCCGGCAGCGGCCTGCGACCCTTGCGCCGACTTCAGTTCGGAAAACTTCGCCGTCTTCTGGTCCGGCGTGAACTGCTGGTTGGCGGCCTTGGGCGGAATGTTCAGATTTGGAAATGTGCCGGTATCGCTGGCCTGACCGGAGGAAAGGCCGGAAGGCTTTGCCGTGGAAACCGGGACGCCTTCTTCGATGCTGGTGCAGGCCGAAAGCTGCAACGCCGCCAGCACGATGCCGGCGCCCGCAAGCACCATCCGCAATCCGGAAAAAAAGCCGCCGCGATCAAGCTCTGTCATATTATTTCCTCTGCGACCCTATTACACGAAGAAGGGTCGTTGTTGGACCTCTTTCGACGTCCCATGATAACATGTCAAGAATACGCCTTGGAGGATGTGCCCGAACCATGTCGAAGACAGCCGATTCTGGCAAGACAGACGCCGATCCGACGCCCTCCGTCGAGCAATATCTCGTCAAGGACCCGGAACGCTTCGCGCTGAATCTCGCCCGGATGGTCGAGCAGGCGGGCAAGGCTGCCTCGGCATGGGCCGAGCCGCGCGAAAAAGGCGAGGTTCGCGACAGCGTGGCCGAGCCGATGGCCGACATGGTCAAGACCTTCTCCAAGCTCACCGAATACTGGCTTTCCGACCCGTCACGCGCGCTTGAAGCGCAGACGCGGCTGTTTTCGGGTTACATGAACGTCTGGTCGAACGCGATCCAGCGCGCTGGCGCTGGCGCCGGTGAACGCGCCGAGGAAGGCATCAAGCCGGAAAAGGGTGACAAACGCTTCCAGGACCCGGAATGGGGCAAGAACGCCTTCTTCGACTTCCTCAAGCAGACCTATCTCGTCACGTCGCGCTGGGCGAACGATCTTGTCGAGCACGCCGACGGGCTGGACGAGCACACCCGCCACAAGGCCAGCTTCTACGTTAAGCAGGTTTCCAACGCGATCTCTCCGTCGAACTTTATCCTCACCAACCCGGAGCTTTTCCGCGAGACGGTGATGAGCAACGGCGAAAACCTCGTGCGCGGCATGAAGATGCTGGCCGAGGATATCGTCGCCGGCAAGGGCGACCTGAAGCTCCGGCAGGCCGACTACTCGCAGTTCGAGATCGGCCGCAACATGGCGATGACGCCGGGCAAGGTCGTCGGGCGCAGCGATGTTGCCGAGATCATCCAGTATGAACCGGCGACCGAAAAGGTTCTGAAACGGCCTCTGCTGATCTGCCCGCCATGGATCAACAAATTCTACATACTCGACCTCAACCCGCAGAAATCATTCATCCGCTGGGCGGTAGAACAAGGCCATACCGTCTTCGTCATCTCCTGGATCAACCCGGACGAACGCCACGGCCTTAAGGGCTGGGAAGCCTATATTCGCGAAGGCCTGCAATATGGCCTCGATACGATTGAAGCCGCCACCGGCGAAAAAGAGGTCAATGCGATCGGCTACTGCGTCGGCGGAACCCTGCTGGCAGCGGCACTCGCTTTGCTCGCCCAGGAGGGTGACAACCGAATCCAGTCGGTCACCTTCTTCACCACCCAGGTCGATTTCACTTTTGCCGGCGATCTCAAGGTGTTTGTCGACGAAGACCAGATCGCCGCGCTCGAGCGCTCGATGAACGGCAAGGGCTATCTCGACGGCACGAAGATGGCGACGGCCTTCAACATGCTGCGCTCCGGCGACCTGATCTGGCCCTATGTCGTCAACAATTACATGCGCGGCAAGGATCCCCTGCCCTTCGACCTGCTCTACTGGAACGCCGATTCGACCCGCATGGCGGCAGCCAATCATTCGTTCTATTTGCGCAACTGCTATCTGGAAAACAACCTGTCGCAGGGCCGCACGGAACTTGCCGGCCGCACCATCTCGCTGGGCGATATAACGATTCCCGTCTACAATCTCGCGTCGCGCGAAGATCATATCGCACCCGCACTTTCGGTGTTTCTCGGCTGTCAATATTTCGGCGGGCCGGTTGACTATGTGATGGCCGGATCGGGCCATATCGCCGGCGTCGTCAACCCGCCTGCCGCCAACAAATACCAATACTGGACCGGCGGAAAGCCGGCCGGAAAATTCGACCAGTGGATCGAGAAAGCCAAGGAAAACCAGGGTTCCTGGTGGCCGCACTGGCAAAACTGGGTCACCGAGAAAAACCCTGCACAGGTGCCGGCAAGAATACCCGGCGAACACACGAAGACTCTCGGCGACGCGCCGGGCAGCTATGTGAAGGTGCGTGTGTAACACACTGTAATGTGCGGTGAGTTGACCTCTTGGTCAAAGCGAGCGAAATGGTGGCCCGGCAAACTTGCTCCTGCCATTTTCGAATTTGATTCCGCATCGGCGGACAATTCGCCAGATCGCAAGGTTCAGGCATGCCGTCGGAGGCAGAATAGTTTCGGTTTTGATTTTTTGAGTGCCGCCGCCTGATAAGGCGCGGCTGAGAAGGCAGAAGGGGACGGGCTTGACTGTAGCAAGGTCGCGCTTTGCGAAAGGGGGGAGCCGTGCCGTTGTGGCAGCGCTGTTCTCCGTTCTGCTGGCGTCCTGCACATCGACCACCGACCCTACCCTCGAACTCGGCTCTCCCGGTTTCAACGCACCAGGAACCGCACCTGCTCAGGCAGCCGAGGCCGCCACGGGTGGTTCGAGCCTTCAGACCAGTTCCGTTACCACCTCCCAGCAGACAGATGCCGGCAGCCCGGCCGTGACGACAGTCATGGAAGAAGGCGACACGGCATTGCCTGCCGAAGTCGCCTATCTGCCCGCCGCAAAGCCCGCCACCGAAAATCCCGCGCTGCAGTCGCAAGCTGCGGTGAACGCCGAGGCATCGACGCAGACCGCCGCTGCGGCCACTGCTGATTCTGCGCCGGCATCAGCGCCTGCCGAATCGGCTGCACAGCCAAAGGCGGTCCAGGCTTCCGCGCCGACGGGCCGCAACGGCGAAGGTCCCGTAGCGGCGAAACCGGTGCAAGTGGCAAGTGCCGCCACCGAAATGAACAATCCGGTCTATGTGACAGCCGGCGAAGCACCTCAGGCCGAACAGGCCGCGCCCAAGAAAAAAGGCTTCCTTGCTTCGTTCTTCGGTGCATCGTCCGCTTCCGCGACATCCAAGCCAGTAATTGCGCAGCCGAAACCGGCTGCTCCTGCAATCAAGGAAGCCGCAGCTGCGGCCGTCCCGGCGCCGGTAGCAGAAGAAAAAGCCAAGCCGATCATTCAGCTGGCTTCCGCTGACTCTGCCGCAAAGCCGCTTGCCCTCGCCTCGCTCAGCGGAGGAAATTCTGCCTCCGACAGCGGCGAAAACGCCCTACCCGGCGTGCGCCAGACCGCCCTTTTCGAAATCAAGCGCAAATCAGGCCTCGACGACGACAGCGATGTCGATCTGCACGAGGAAGACGACGAACCGATTCAGGTAGCGTCTGCCGCTGGTTTGGCGCGCCTTGCCCCCAACGGCCTTCTCAAGCAGACCGAGAATGTCGATGTTGCCTGCCTGAAGCCTTCGCTGGTCCGTGTCCTGAAGGTGGTCGAACAGCACTACGGCAAGAAGATGATCGTCACCTCGGGCTACCGCAGCCCGAGCCGCAACCGCCAAGCCCGCGGCGCCAAGAATTCGCTGCATATGTATTGCGCGGCAGCCGACATTCAGATCCCCGGCGTTGGCAAATGGGAACTGGCCAACTACGTCCGCTCCATGCCCGGCCGCGGTGGCGTCGGCACCTATTGCCACACGGAATCGGTGCATATCGACGTCGGCCCGGAGCGCGACTGGAACTGGCGTTGCCGCCGCCGCAGATGAGATAAAAAAAGTTTGTAAAACGGGCTTTTGACGGGTTGCCCATAGCAAACAAGCTGACTATAACCCGCTTCGTCTTCCGCGCCCATCGTCTAGCGGTTAGGACACCGCCCTTTCACGGCGGTAACAGGGGTTCGATTCCCCTTGGGCGTACCACCTCTTTTCCTTGAACAAATTAAGAATCTGTTCACCGGCTAGCCGGCATGGGAAAGACGTTTGCCTTGCAAATCCCTGCAGACCGGTGCCGCTCATCGAAACCATTTTCGCGCATGTGACGCTGGGTAACCTTTTGGCAAACATATATTAGTTCGCAGTTGCAAAACGTTCCCGTTTGCGCAAGACTTCAACTTCTCAGATGTACGTGGGTCTCATTGAAGCCGCAAATGGCGTGAGGCAGTTCATCCGGCCTGGGTTCTTGGCACGCGAGATTTTTCGCGCTTTGCAGGGGCTCGACATGTGGATTGCACTCACCGATTTTGACGGCAAGCAGATCTTTTTCAACACCACTCATCTGGTTTCCATGAAAGAACATGGCCCGGGGACGATCATCACCCATGTCGTCGGCCAGACCGTGGTCAGCGAGAGCCCCGAAACCATCCGAAAGGTTCTCGGTCTTACGCAGACGACGGCGATGACGAATCCCCTGCACCGTTATGGTGTGGAAGGACGAGCCTGACGAAACGCGAATCAGGCCGGACCTGCATCAGCGCTTCATCGCGCTTTTCATGCTGTGCCCGCACCGAGTTACACCGTCTCGGCGCGCAGCCAGGATATGAGGCTCTCTGTATCGTCGGCCTGCACCGCTGAAGCCACCCTGCGGCCCACAGCGGCGCCGAATTTGTAGCCGTGGCCTGAGCATGCCGAAACCACCAGGCATTTGCCCAGCGCGCGCGCCAGGAAGCGTTCGTCGGCGGTGAAGGTGTAGGCGCAGGTCACCACTTCCTTGACCGCATATTCTTCAATGCGGGCCATCGGCGGCGAGAACAGGTTGCGTATAGCCTCCCCTTCGCCCTTCACCGGCTGCCTGTTCCAGTTGGCGTCGCTGGTCTTGACCTTGTGCAGGCCCGATCCGAATTTCAGCCCTGCACCGCCTGAAGGCGGAATGATGTAGCCGTCGGTCTTGCCGCCGACATCCAGAATCACCGGTGCTACCTCCCAGGCAGCCTTCAGGTCGGCTGGGGGCTCGAGATAGACGACCGCGGTACGATAGGTCGTGAGTTCGAAGCCGAGTTCCGGGAACAGCTTCAGAACCCATGCGCCTGCCGTGACGATGACGCGTTCACCCTGCATCGTCTCACCCGATTCGAGCGCGACCATTCCGGCGTCCTGATCTATTTCGACGACCTTGCTGTTCTCATAGACATTCGCGCCATTCGCCTTCAACCAGCGGACGAGACCAGCGGCGATCTTGCGGCAATGAAGCGATCCGCCTTCCGGGGAAAAGAAGGCGTAGTTGAAGCTCCCCGCTTCAAGGAAAGGCCAGCGGGTAACGGCATCCGCCGGCTCGACCATTTCGAAGGGATAGCCACCGGCCTCCAGCCCTTCGCGATATTCGTCGGCCTCGTCCCCCGGTTCGCGCGAGACGCAGATGAAGCCTCGCGGATCGTAATGGGTTTCGCCAAGATCCGCCCAGAGTTCGTCCCAGGCCTCATAGGCTTCGGTTATCAGCCGCCCGTAACCGTTCGACGCACCATAAGCGCGGCGGATGATGCGGTGATGATCGCCGGAGGCAGCAAGCGGATTGGGAATTGGCCCTTGCTCGACAATGCTGACTTGATGTCCCGCCTTGGTGAGCGCCCATGCGGTGGAAAGGCCGGCGATGCCCGCGCCAACGACGATGATGTTCATACGGAAAATCCCAGCAAAGCTCGGCCGGCAGGGTTGGCCGAGTGCGACTACCATACGGCAGGACGCCAGGCTGGCAAGTTGCCAATCCGCCACTTCGGCTGCTCAACGACGGCAAGCCAATCAGGCATGCGAGCCAAATCAAGCCGCAGCCCCTGCGAATGGTTTCGCAAGGGCTGCGCATCGGTGTTCAAAGCAGGGCAATCACCCGGGTCGGACCTCCGGTCGCGCCCTTGACCTTGGGAATCCCCAGGAAGAGTTGCGCCCCGCTTTCGGGGATTGCATCGAGATTGGCGACCGCCTCCACGCCCCATCGACCGCTCCCCAACCACTCGTAATGGACAGGGAACGCGCCTCCGGAATTCAGGCCGGTGTCAAGCGAAAGCGTGTCGACGCCAATTCCCTTCACATTCCTTTCCGCAATCAACATCTGCACAGTCTCGATGTGAAACCCCGGCGTGTGGTTCTTGCCTTCGGCGTCCCGGCCGGCAAATTTGGCATCGCCGACCAGTTTGTGCCAACCCGAATTCATTATCACACAGCATCCGTCCGGCAGCCGGCCGTTCCTGGCTTCCCATGCCTTGATGTCGTCGGGCGTCAGTGCGGTGTCTGCATTCTCGGCGGCGCGCGCGGCGATGTTGATGACCGCCGCCGGAACGATCAGATCGGAAATCGGAATCATATCCGCGCTCATCCCATCGGCCGAGAAATGGATGGGCGCATCCATATGCGTGCCGGAATGCTCCACAAGCGTCCAGCGGTTCAGGTTCACCTTGTCCTTGGCGAAATTCACGATGTTCTCGACCGTGAACCATTTTTCTCCGCTGAATGTCGGGAATCCTTCGAACAGCGCATGCGAAAGATCCACAGTCTCGCTGAAACTGGTCGGCGCGGCCAGCGCGGCCTTCCCTACCGGCAGAGCAGCCGCGGCAGCGGCACCAAGCCCCAGTGTAAAGCCCGCCTTCAGCAGGCCGCGGCGGGTTGCATTCTCACATATCGAATGAAAACATCCTGGAGGGCACATATCCGGTCTCCTTCCCTTAATCCGGTCGCCGCAACCTCCCGTTACGGCAACGTCAGGATGTACGAACCAGTTCGTTTAATCAATCAAAGAAACTGTCGCTGGTGACAGATACGTGGTTTCGCTTATATCGGCTTATGCATTCGATTAGCCCACCGCCCTTCCTGACCCTTGCCCCCGACCATCGCCGCCTGCGTCTCGACCCGCACGAGCAGCGTTTCGTCCAGAATCCGTACGAGGCCTATGCCTGGTTGCATGGCGCATCGAACGTATTCTTCTGGGAGGAGTTTGGCTTCTGGTGCTTTGGCGGTTATGACGACGTCAACCGGCTGTTGCGCGACCGGCGCTTCGGCCGACAGAATCCGGCCGGCATTCCTGACAGCCGGGGGACCGATCGGGACCGCACCCATCTCAAGGCCTTCGACGTGATCGAGGCCAATTCCATGCTGGAGCTCGAGCCGCCGGTTCACACCCGCCTGCGGACGCTGGTCAACCGCGCCTTCGTCTCCCGCCAGGTCGAGCGACTGCGCCCGCGCGTCGAGGCGCTCGCCAACGAGTTGGTCGATCGTTTCGAACCGGCGGGTGAAGCCGATCTTCTGCCGGCGTTCGCAGCGCCCCTGCCCATCACCATCATCGCCGAAATGCTCGGCGTGCCGGTGGAAATGGGGCCGCAACTGCTCGACTGGTCCCACGACATGGTGGCGATGTATATGCATGGCCGCACGCGCGAGACCGAGGACAAGGCCAACGCGTCGTCGCTTGCATTTGCCGACTTCCTGCGCTCCTACGTGGCCGAGCGCCGCAAGAATCCGGGCGACGACCTGCTCAGCCTGCTGATCTCGGCGCAGGAGGACGGCCAGAAACTGAGCGAGGACGAGCTGGTTTCCTCGGCGATCCTGCTGCTCAACGCCGGCCACGAGGCGACTGTCCATCAGACAGGCAATGCCGTGCGCACCATCCTTGCGCAGGGCGGCGACCCCCGCCGCTTTTTTGGCACACCGGAAGCGACCGCAGCGACGGTGGAAGAATGCCTGCGCTTCGACGCGCCCCTGCATATGTTCACGCGCTATGCCTATGGTGAGATCGAGCTCGCCGACGGCGTGACGGTCAAGCCCGGCGAACAGGTCGGACTGCTGCTCGGCATGGCCAATCACGATCCGGCATCATTCGTCGAACCGGAGAAATTCATGCCCGGCCGCAGCGACCAGAAAAACGTCTCCTTCGGCGCCGGCATCCATTTCTGCATCGGTGCACCGCTGGCGCGGCTGGAGTTGCAGAGCTCGTTGAAGGTGCTGTTCGATCGGTTGCCCGGCCTGGCGCCCGCTGAAGAGCCACGCTTCCGCGACACTTATCATTTTCATGGATTGGAAAGACTGCCGTGCAAATGGTCAGAACATGCTGGTCGATAGCTCATACATAATCCTGCTCATCCTCTATCTGCCGCTGCTGCTGGCGATTTTTTGCGCCGCATCGGCGCGATGGCCGATAACCTTTATCGCCCTCGCGCTGAATGAAGTCCTGATTTGCCTTGTGCTGTCAGGCTCCTTTTCGGCTTCAGACGACCGATTTGGGCTGGGCCAATTCATCGTAAATGCCCTTATCCTCGCCCTCGTAGCGATTGTCCTGGCGGGTTTGGCAATCCTCCTGGTGCGTCCAGCGAGAACCCCCACTCCCGGAAAAGATGGAATGATCGCGGTTCTCGCCGTTGCGCCTGCATTGCTCTTGCTGTTGTTCGGGCTTGGTATTTTCAGCCGATGGCGCGGTGACATCGTTTTTGCCTTGCTGGTGGCAGGCGCGCTGTTCTTTGCACAGCAGGCGATACAGCGCCGGCGCAAGGCGCAGGGCCCTTTATCGTACGATCTCTATGGCCTCGCCTGTTTTGTCCTGGCCGGGACTGTCGGCGCATCCATCGTCTTCGCCTGCTTCACCGCAATAGCCGTCCACTGGCAGGCAGCAAAGACTGCCGCTTCCCAACCCTACTGCATCCAGTCCGGATCGCGGGCAGCCGCCAGCATGCTCGACCTGTCGTTGCTCACCTTCCGTGAGCCCCCTTATAGCCGCTGGCCAAGGTTTTTGAGAAATCACGGGCTATTGGTCATAGACACCGGCACCGGGCAACGTGTCATGCACTGGTCCTACCGCAAGCTTTCATTTCAACCGCCGCTTATGGCCAACGAAAGCTCGAGCCTTTCCAGCAGGCCAACGATCGTCTGCGTACCAAGTTGACGCTTGTGGAGGCTGGCTGAAACGAAAACGCCGGATACCTTTGTTGGGATATCCGGTGCAATCATATCAGCATTCCTTCACCCACCTGAAAATCAAACCCGGATCACATAATCCTTGCGTGTCGTTTCAAGCACTTCCCAGCTTCCCCTAAAGCCGGGGCGCAGAACAAAACGGTCACCGGCCTTCACCGTACGCGCCTCGCCACCATCTTCGGTGATCACCGAGATGCCGGAGAGGATGTGGCAGAACTCCCACTCGTCATATTCGATGCGCCATTTGCCGGGCGTCGATTCCCAGATGCCGGCATAGAGGCCGCCTTCGGCCTCCTCGGCGTTCCAGGTGCGGAATTTTGGATCGCCGGAAATGACGCGCCCTTCAGCGGGCGCGCCTTCCTCCGGCTCGATGCTTGTCGTGTCGATCGTCAGGAATTTTTCGGACAAGCCCTTACTCCATCAAGCCTTCGCCAGGCCCTGTTCGAGATCAGCGATGATATCGGCGACATCCTCGATGCCGACCGACAACCGCACCACATCCGGCCCCGCACCGGCAGCGATCTTCTGCTCGTCGGAAAGCTGGCGATGCGTCGTCGAGGCCGGGTGGATGACCAGCGATTTGGTGTCGCCGATGTTGGCGAGATGCGAGAACAACTCCAGCCCCTCGACCAATTTCACGCCCGCGGCGTAGCCACCCTTGAGCCCGAAGGTGAAGACGGAACCGGCGCCCAGCGGCGAGTATTTCTGCTGCAGCTTGTGGTTCTTGTCGTTCGGCAGGCCGGGATAGGACACCCAGGCGATCTTGTCGTGCTTCGACAGCCATTCGGCGACCTTGAGCGCGTTGTCCGAATGGCGTTGCATGCGCAGCGGCAGCGTTTCCAGTCCGGTCAGGATCAGGAAGGCATTGAACGGCGATATCGACGGGCCGAAGTCGCGCAGGCCCAGCACGCGCGCAGCGATGGCGAAGGCGAAATTGCCGAAGGTTTCGTGCAGCACGACGCCGCCATATTCCGGGCGCGGCTCCGACAGCATCGGATAATTGCCGGATTTCGACCAATCAAACGTGCCGCCATCAACGATCGCGCCACCCATGGAATTGCCATGGCCGCCGATGAATTTCGTCAGCGAGTGCACCACGATGTCGGCGCCATGCTCGATCGGCCGCAGCAGATAGGGGCTGGCCATGGTGTTGTCGACAATCAGCGGCAGGCCGTGCTTGCGGGCAATGTTGCCGATCGCCTCGATATCGACGAACTCACCGCCCGGATTGGCCAGGCTCTCGATGAAGATGCCGCGCGTCTTGTCGTCGATCTGGCTCTCGAAGGTCGAGATGTTGTCGGTGTCGGCCCAGCGCACTTCCCAACCGAAATTCTTGAAGGCGTGGCCAAACTGGTTGATCGAACCGCCGTAAAGCTTTCTGGCGGCGATGAAATTCTCGCCCGGGCGCAGGATGGTGTGGAACACCAGCAATTGCGCGGCGTGGCCGGAAGCGGTGGCAAGGGCTGCCGTTCCGCCTTCGAGGGCCGCCACGCGCTCCTCCAGTACGGCCTGCGTCGGGTTCATGATGCGGGTGTAAATGTTGCCGAACGCCTTCAGGCCAAACAGCGAGGCGGCATGATCGACATCATCGAAGACATAGGCCGTCGTCTGGTAGATCGGCGTGGCGCGCGCGCCCGTTGCCGGGTCGGGCTTGGCGCCGGCATGAACTGCGAGCGTGTTGAAACCGGGAATCCGCTGGGACATTTTTTCCTCCGAAAAGCTCTTTTGAAAATTCGTTGCTATTCTTGGCGGAGCGCTGCCGCGAATGCAAAGAACAAAATACTTCCGCCTTATGCACTTTGAGCCTACGCCGCGTGAAAATGGCGGCGCGACGGAATGATTTTGCGAAAACTACTTCTGCCGAACGCCGAAGCTCTGGAAGCCGGAGCGCATGATCGGCTTTTTCGACGACAGAACGCCCGAATTGATACCGTTCCAGCCGATCTCACCGGCAAGGCGGGCGTATTCGATTTTCGGGCAGCGGTTCATCACGACCTTAAGGCCGGCCGCCTCGGCGCGCGCTGCTGCCTTGTCATTGCGGACGGTCAGTTGCATCCAGATCACCTTCGGCAGCGGGTCGAGCGCCAGCGCCTCGTCGACGATTGCCGGCACGGCATTGGAAGCCCGGAAGATATCGACCATGTCTATCCCGTGCGGAATGTCGGCGAGCTTCGCATAAGTCATCTGGCCAAGGATCTCCTTGCCCGCCTGCCCCGGATTGACCGGGAACACGGTAAAACCCTTGGCGATGAGATATTTCATGACGAAATAACTCGGCCGCACATCGTTCGCCGATGCGCCGACGACGGCGATCGTCTTCACCGAATTCAGAATGCCGGAGATGTAGGAATTGTCGTAGGAATCGTGATTCATGATGCCTGCTTGTTTGATAGGTGGGATGCAGCCGTCGGGGCGCCTACTCGCCCGTCCATTTCGGATCGCGCTTTGCGAGGAAGGCGCCGATGCCTTCCTCGGCGTCGCGGGCCAGCATGTTTTCGACCATCACGCGCGATGCGTATTCGTAGGCATCAGTAAGGCCCATTTCAGCTTGCGCATAAAAAGCTTCCTTGCCGATCTTCAGCGTCAAAGGTGATTTCGAAGCAATGGTTTGAGCGTATTTGTTCACGATCTGATTCAGGTATTCGCGCGGCACGACGCGGTTGACCAGGCCGAACTCGCGCGCCGTCGTCGCGTCGATCGTTTCGCCGGTCAGCAGCATTTCCATCGCCTGCTTGCGCGAGACGTTGCGCGACAGGGCCACCATCGGGGTCGAGCAGAACAGGCCGATATTGACGCCGGGCGTGCAGAATGTCGCCTCGTTCGAGGCAATGGCGAGGTCGCAGCTGGCGACAAGCTGGCAGCCGGCAGCGGTGGCCAGCCCATCCACCTCGGCAATCACCGGCTTGGGGTGGCGCACGATCGTCTGCATCAGTTGCGCGCAGGCGCCCATGCTGCGCTCGAAGAAGGCCCTGCCCCGGTCAGCATCGGCGCGGTGCAGCGTCATTTCCTTGAGGTCGTGACCGGCGCAGAACAGCTTGCCGCTTGCTGCCAGGATGATTACGCGCACCGCCTTTTCGTCGCGGGCACGGTCGAATTCGGCCTGAAGTGCCGCCATCGTCGCGATCGACAGCGCATTGGCCGGCGGATTGGCCAGCGTCAGGCGCAGCACGCCTTCCTTAAGCACCGAGGTTACCGGCCCTTCAGGCGCGGGTTTTATGGCGACGATCTCAGCCAATATTCATCTCCTTCGTCTCGCCCAAAGAACTAACACGCTGCAGGTTGAAGAACAGGGGGCAAACGTGTTTTCTGGCGACGCTTTCGGGCAGATATAAGCAGCCGGAAGCATCGACGGTAGAACCAGACCCCTCGACAGGAGCAGATCAGATGCCGGCCCAGCAGAAACTCGAACCGAAGATGACGGCCGGCGAAATCAACGATCTGCTGAAATCCGTCTATCCGCAGCTGAACGGCGATCTGACGGCCTTTGAGGCGGTCGACGTATTTCCCGGAGGTTGCACGGTGAGGCTGAATGCCGACGAGCGTCACCTGCGCCCCGGCGGCACCGTGTCCGGCCCTTCGCTGTTCACGCTGGCCGATATCGGTGGCTATGTCTGCGTGCTTTCCCATGCCGGACCTGACGCGCTGTCGGTGACTACCAATCTCAACATCAACTTCATGCGCAAGGCGCAAGCCGGCCCGATCGACGGCCATTGCCGCATCCTGAAGCTCGGAAAAAGCCTGATGGTCTACGACATAGATATCGTCGCCGGACCGGACGGGCAGACGGTCGCGCATGCCACCGGCACCTATTCGATACCGCCGAAGCGCTGAAATTTGTGTGGTAAAATAATACCTTATACTTAGCGCATTGTTTTTATTGAATTTAATCGAAAAGCAGCCATTTCTTGTCACTTGACCTTGGGGATATTCGCAGCCTATAAGCCGTCATCGAAACAGCGGCCACATTGGCCGTCGTTTTGTTTTTGAAGCGGCGCGCAGGCGGCGTTTCAATCCAAGCAACAAGAAACGCCTTCTCCGGAAGGTCCGAACCGAAAGCATATGACCATGACAACCTTTTCGCAGAAGCCTGCGGACGTGGTGAAGAAGTGGGTGCTGATCGACGCCGAGGGTCTCGTCGTTGGTCGTCTCGCATCCATCGTCGCCAACATCCTCCGCGGCAAGAACAAGCCCACCTTCACCCCCCATGTCGACGATGGCGACAATGTCATCATCATCAACGCCGACAAGGTCGCATTCACCGGCAAGAAGTTCACCGACAAGGTGTACTACTGGCACACCGGCCACCCGGGCGGCATCAAGGAGCGCACCGCGCGCCAGCTGCTCGAAGGCCGTTTCCCGGAACGCGTCCTTGAAAAGGCCGTAGAACGCATGATCCCGCGCGGTCCGCTTGGTCGCCGCCAGATGAAGAATCTGCGCGTCTATGCCGGCGCCGAACATCCGCATGTCGCCCAGCAGCCTGTGACGCTCGACGTCGGCGCGCTGAACGCCAAGAACAAGAAGGCTTCGTAATCATGGCTGAGCTCAACTCGCTCGCAGAACTCGGCACCGCTGCCGTTACCGCACAGCCGGCTGCCCCGGTTTATGTCCAGAAGCTGGACAAGCAGGGCCGCGCCTATGCCACCGGCAAGCGCAAGGACGCGATCGCTCGCGTCTGGGTCAAGCCGGGTTCCGGCAAGATCGTCGTCAACGGCAAGGAATTCGCGGCTTACTTCGCCCGTCCGGTGCTGCAGATGATCCTCAACCAGCCGATCGTCGCTGCTGCCCGCGTCGGCCAGTTCGACATCATCGCGACCGTCGTCGGCGGTGGCCTCTCCGGCCAGGCCGGTGCTGTCCGTCACGGCATCTCCAAGGCGCTGACCTACTATGAGCCGGGCCTTCGCGGCGTGCTCAAGAAGGGCGGCTTCCTGACCCGCGACAGCCGTACCGTCGAGCGCAAGAAGTACGGCAAGGCCAAGGCCCGTCGTTCGTTCCAGTTCTCGAAGCGCTGATCCGCTTTCGAATTTCAGGTGCTGCTTGCAGCACCGAGAAAAAAGGCCCCGTTCTGCGGGGCCTTTTTTGTTGATCGAACGGCTTGGATGGCACCATAAATAGGTGTCAGAACAGGGGGACGCCGTGATCAAGTCGACCAATCAAGCCGATGAATTGCTGAAGGAATTCGGACGAGCAGTATTTGATCGTTTTGATCATGTGCTGGCGAGCCTCCGCCCTATGCTGGGCGAGCGAGATTTTCCTTCAGATCAAGCATTTCGTTCTCTGCTGGCCTTGGCTGCCGAAAATGATCGGCCCATGCTGATTGCTCAATATGGTCTTGAGCATTTCATGCACGAACTCATGGCAACATTAGAAGATAGTGAAATCTTCCACCTTGTCGCCAAGACACCAGATGGGGACTTTATCGACCTAAAGCAGTTTTCAGAGTCAGGGCTTCATGCCGAGCAAATCTACTGGCAGGAAGAATTCAGCACACATGAAAGCATCTCTCAAAAGATCGTATGAGCTGTCGGCGCACTGGCAATCACGGACCGGTCGACAATCTCCCTCTCGACTGTCTCCGGCCCAAAACACGTCACGAACGAAGCATCCATGATCGCCAATTTGACCGCCTGGGCGGTCATGTAATCCTGCAGAAAGCCCTGCGACACCCACATTACCGAATGGTTCTTCTGGCCATGCCATCCGAGGCTGCCCGCAGTCTCGGCTTCGCGGAGCTTTCGCGCCAGATGGGCTCGCGACAGGTTCAGCCACATGCCCAGATTCGTGACCGAGGTTATGTCGGTCGAAATGCGCTCGGCCTTGATGTCGGCTTTTCGCATGCCCGTTATCAGCCTCTCCATGACGATTCCGCCCTCGTTGAGCCACGAGAAAAGGGAGAAGGTGTTCTTGGGTTCCCGCACGGCGCGAGACTTGAGCAGCCCGTCGGAAATAATCGGCAGAAGCCGACGCGCGCCATCAGGAGCAGCCTGGAATGTGGCTAGCCGGTTTTTGCCGTCGAGACTGTCGAGCGTGGTGAGGCCAATCGCCAGCCAGACGCCTATCGCGTCGACACTCAAAGCCGTCGGATGAAACGTCAGCGTCCGCTTGTCTTCGATATCGGAGCCATAGCTGGCAAAGCCGTAGTTCAGCATCTCCTTGACGAATGCGCTGGCGGTATTCTTGCTGGCCACCGAATGATAATCGATCACCTCGAAGAAGCGGGCAGTGCTTGTGCCCTTCGGGCTGCCGCTGGGGTTACTTCGAAAGTAAAGGGAAACTGCAACCATCGCCATCAGCCAGCGCTGATGGGTCGCAAAGACTGCCGCCAGCCGCGGATGTTCTTCGGAGACTTGTAAAAAGGCCCGCGACTGCCTTTGAATCGCAGGAAACAGCGCGGGATGGCTGACAATTTCATCTGCATTCATAGAAGGAAATCCTCAAACCCGCCGTCTACCAGAGCGTGTTCTCTTAGAACTGTCCAGTTGCTTTTCGAAGATGACGGAATATCGAGAATGTTTGGCTAATATTCGACGTCTTCCAAGAGCAACGCCAATGCGATGACTTTCGAGCCGGCTCGTACGACTGTCGTGCTCGACGTCAATTCGTCAGATCATAGGGCGTGCGATAGCCATTGGCTGTCAGCCAATCGATCGCCGCTTCTGGCTCGTCCGTCTGGATGATCGTCGCGCCCTGCTCCGCCCAGAAACCATAGGTTTCCTCCGGCAGGCTCGCGAATGTCGCGAGCTCATCGCCGCGACCGCCGGCCAGCAGGCCGCTTTCCCGGTTCACGATCGGATAGGTGTTGACCCAGAGATGCCAGTCGCCTCGAGCCGCAACCGCTCGGGCACGCGAACCGAACAGCGGCCCGCCATCGGCTATCATGCCTTGGCCTTGGCTGCGCCAGACCACCATTTCGACCGCATCCGCCGAAAAAGCCTTCGTGGCTGTCTCGATGAAGCGAGCGTCCCTGACGGCATCGTCGGCAATGATCGGCATGAAATGAACGCCCTCGCCCACCCTCGCCATGACTGCCTTCATCTCGGCGATCTTGTCGGCGTTCCAGAGGTTCTGCTTGATCACCACCTGCCGCTCGATACCGAGATCGCGAGCGACTGAGACCATTTCCGGCAGAGCGTCAACACCGAGCTTATTGTCGATATTGACCATGATCCGGCCCTTGGCTGCGGCAAGCATGTCGCGCAGCGTCGGGACCCCTTCATCGGTCACTTCGCCGGTGCCTTCAACGATCAGCCGGCAGCCCTTCAAGTCGGAGAGTGTATGCTTGACCAGTTCGCCCTTGCAGGTGGTGGTGCGGTCGAGCCAGCTGTCATGCAGCACGACGAGTTCACCGTCCTGCGTCTTCTGGACATCGAACTCGACCATCTCGACGCCGAGGTCGATCGAGTGGCGGATCGAGGCAATTGAGTTTTCGGGGCGGGTGATTTTCCCGCCGGCCTTCCAGCCGGCGCGATGCGCGACGATCATGACATGGTCGCGCCACTGGTTGGCATGCTCGAAGCGATCGATGATCTGGTCGATCCGCGCGTTCTGGGCCGACACGGACGTCGAGCCTTGCATCAGGAAAGCGGCCACAGCCGCACCCAGCCACATCATCCGCATGAGAATCGTTTCCTCGCCGGTTTGATGTGGCGAGGACATAAAGACAGCGCGTGACAGCGCGGTGAACGCCGCCGGCTACATTTTCGCAACCCGCCGGACCGGCAGCCCACGCCGGAGAACGAAAAAAAAGTCGACAAACGGGAAAGATGAGCCGATGAAGGCGCTCTGCGAAACGAATCCCGTCGCTGGAAAATGAGAAAGCGCGACCAGGAGAGCGCAGAAACCCCGCCAGGAACGAGCATTTCGAACCATTCGGCGGCGGTCGCCAAAGGCCGCATTCGCGGCACGATCAATGAAGGAGCACCCATCGAGGAATGCCGTCTGCGTCAAGATGGTCCGCCTCCTGTCCCGGTGATATAGAGCCGGGGCGAATTCATTTCCCCACCGAAGCCGTGCAATTTCCGCGCCGCTTCATCAGCCCGTCACAAGACAAGTTTTAGGAAATCGTGATGCCTGCAAAATCCATTGACCATGCTTTCACGGCCAACAAGAACACCGGTCGCTCGGGCGATCCGACCTATGCCGGTGCACTGTCTTTCATGCGCCGCCGCTACACCAAGAACGTAAAGGGCGCCGATGCCGTCGTCTGGGGCATTCCGTTCGATGCCGCCGTTACCAACCGTTCCGGCGCACGCTTTGGCCCGCAGGCGATCCGCCGCGCTTCGGCGATCTTCGACTGTGATCCCCAATATCCGTTTCATCTCGACCTGTTCGAGAATCTTGGCGTCGTCGACTATGGCGACTGCCTGCTCGACACCGGCAACCACCAGAAAACGCCGGGCGCGATCGAGCGCGAAGCGGCGAAGATCCTGAAATCCGGCGCGTTCCTGCTGTCGCTGGGCGGCGATCACTTCGTCACCTGGCCTCTGCTGAAGGCGCATGCGGCCATTCACGGCCCGCTGGCCATGGTGCAGTTCGACGCCCATCAGGACACCTGGGACGATGACGGCAAGCGCATCGACCACGGCTCGTTCGTGGCCCGCGCCGTACGCGAGGGCATCATCGACCCGGACCGCTCGATCCAGATCGGTATCCGCACCCACGCGCCCGACGATTTCGGCATCAAGATCATCTACGGCTATGAAGTCGAAGACATGCGCGCCTCCGACATCGCCTATGCGATTGCCGAGCGCACCGGTGGCAAGAAGACCTATGTCACCTTCGACATCGATTGCCTCGACCCGGCCTATGCGCCCGGCACCGGCACGCCGGTGGCAGGCGGACCCTCGACGGCCAAGATATTTTCGGTGCTGCGCCAGATGACGCAGATCGACATTGTCGGTGCGGATGTCGTAGAGGTTGCACCGGCCTACGACCATGCCGATATTACCGCGATTGCCGGCGCTACGGTGGCAATGCAGTATCTCGGCCTGCTGGCCGAGCGAAAGGCTCGCGAAAACGCCTTGAAGGCGAGCTGACCAAATTGAGGAGATGAATCCGGTTTCGGCTTCATCTCCTTGGAATTGCAAAGTTTAATGGACGACAGGACATGAAACCGAAAATCTTTATCGACGGTGAACACGGCACGACGGGCCTCCAGATCCGCACGCGCCTTGCCGAACGATCCGATCTCGATGTCCTGTCGATCCCGGAAGCCGAGCGGCGCAACAAGGACATGCGCACCGATTTCCTGAAGTCGGCCGACCTTGCCATTCTCTGCCTGCCGGATGACGCTTCGCGCGAGGCCGTCGCGATCCTGGAAGGCAAGAACTCGACGCGCATCATCGACACATCGACTGCGCACCGCATTCATCCCGACTGGGCCTATGGCTTTGCCGAAATGGACGGCGCGCAGCGTGCGCTGATCGCCAAGGCACGGCTCGTCGCCAATCCCGGCTGCTATCCCACCGGCGCGATCTCGCTGATCCGCCCGCTGGTTGCAGCCGGCATCCTGCCTGCCGACTACCCGGTGAGCGTCAACGCCGTCTCGGGCTACACCGGCGGCGGCAAGCAGATGATCGCGCAGATGGAAGACCCGGCAAACCCGGAGCACATCGCCTCGCCGCATTTCCTCTACGGCCTGACCCTGGCGCACAAGCACGTTCCCGAGATGAAGCAGCACGGCCTGCTCGACCGCAAGCCGATCTTTGCGCCCTCCGTCGGCCGCTTCGCACAGGGCATGATCGTTCAGGTGCCGCTGCATCTGGCCGACCTCAACGGTGCGGTGACGCTCGGTGGCATCCATGCGGCGCTTGCAGCGCATTATGCCGGTCAGGACGTCGTTGAGGTCGTGCCGCTTGCCGAAAGCGCCAAGCTCGCCCGCCTCGATCCGACAGAGCTCAACGACACCGACCTGATGAAGCTCTATGTCTTTGGCACCGACGGCCAGGGCCAGGTCAATCTGGTGGCGCTGCTCGACAATCTGGGCAAGGGCGCCTCGGGTGCTGCCGTCCAGAACATGGATCTGATGCTCGGGCTGAAGCACTGAATGGACCAGCCTGACTTTCCAGGTCGCTGGAAAGTCAGCGACCCTATCCTCATTGACGAAACATTTTCGAGTCGCATCTGGAAGGTGCGGCTGGAAAACGGCGATCCGGCAATCGTCAAGGCGCTCAAGCCGTTCGATGACGTCGCCGACGAACTGCGCGGCGCGCATTATCTGTCGTGGCGAGACGGTGCCGGAGCGGTTCGGCTGCTTGGCTTCGAGGGGCATAACATGTTGCTCGAATATGCTGGCGACCGCCTGCTCACCGACGAGCTGAACGAGCATGGCGACCGGCACGCGACCGATATTGCGGTCGGCGTGATGACTGAACTGTTTTCAGCATCCGACACCCCTCCTCCGGCCGAACTGCAGCCGCTAAGAGAGCGTTTCGCCAGCCTGTTCAAGAAGGCCAACGCCGATCGCGACGCGGGAACGGACAGCCCTTACCGGGAAGCGGCGGAGATTGCCGAGCGCCTGCTGTCGGACCCGCATGATCTGCGCGTCCTGCATGGCGACCTGCATCATGACAATATCCTGCACGGAAAGCGCGGCTGGCTGGTGATCGACCCGAAAGGCATTCTCGGCGACCCCGGCTTCGACGCGGCGAACTTCTTCTACAACCCGCTCCATCGTCATGATCTCTCGCTGGACGCGGAGCGTATCGCCTATATGGCGGAGGTTTTCGCCCGCTTGCTTGGACAGGACCCGCGCGCCATCCTCGACCATGCCATTGCATGGGGCTGCCTGTCCTCATCCTGGCACGCCGAGGACGAGAACGAAGCCGAAGAGACGAGCGAGCTTGCCGTCGTAGCGGCGGTTCGTGCGGTGCGTTCTAGCTTCTGACGGCTATTTCTGTCGGCAAGGGATAAGCACCCTTCGCCCCGCGCCAATGGGCGGTCGCGAAGATCAGCACGATCATGGCAAAGCCCTGATGCAGCAGCGCCCAATGGATGTGGGCCTGCGCCAGCAGCGTTCCGACGCCGATAGCCGCCTGTCCCAGGATAAGCGCCACCAGCACCCAGGCGCGGCGGGCATGCGTCGTGTCCGGCAGCGCCCGCATCGTCGCGAAGGCATGCCAGACGGCAACGACCAGCACCGAATAAGCGAACATGCGGTGCACGAACTGCACCGTCTTGGGGTTCTCGAACAGGTTGCGCCACGCAGGATCGATGATGAAGAGGTCGCCCGGAATGACCGCACCATCCATCAGCGGCCACGTGTTGTAGGTTAGGCCGGCATGCAGGCCGGCGACAAGGCCGCCGAGATAAATCTGGATCAGCACCAGCAGAACCATGATGCCGGCGAAGCGCTGGACGCCACGATTTGCCGGGGCCTCCGAATAGGTCGCCACCCCGCGCGCGATATAGGCCGTAGCCATGATGATGATGCAGGCCAGCGTCAGATGCGTCGCCAGCCGGTACTGGCTGACGGATACCCGCTCGGAAAGGCCGGAGGCGACCATCCACCAGCCGATCGCGCCCTGCAGGCCGCCCAGCGCCAGAAGCCCGACGAGACGCGGCTTCAGCCCGCGCTCGAGACGGCCCGACAGCCAGAACAAGGCAAGCGGAATGGCGACAAGGAAACCGACGCCGCGGGCGAGCAAACGATGCGCCCATTCCCACCAGAATATCCCCTTGAACTCGTCCAGGCTCATGCCCTTGTTGATCTGCTCATACTGCGGGATCTGCTGGTATTTTTCGAACTCTTCCTGCCATTCGGCCTGGTTGAGCGGCGGGATGACGCCGTGGATCGGCTTCCATTCGGTGATCGAGAGGCCGGAGCCAGTCATTCGCGTGGCGCCGCCGACCATCACCAGCGCAAACAGCACGACGAGCACGACATAGAGCCAACCACGCACGAAGGCGCGGTTGCGCTGTTCCTTGTCATGCGAGGCAAGCGGTGCAGCGTTGGCGATTGCGGCCATGGCTCTCAATTCCAAACCGTTAGAAACGCGGCGATTGGTGGACCATCGGGACAGCTCTTACAAGGCTATCATGCACGCGACACGCCGTCGCGCCAGCTCTCGGCTTGCGCAGCGACCTGAGAAGTTTTAGGACGGCGGCGAAGGAAGAACCATGCCCACTCGCCTGAAAAAACTGATCGGAACCGTGCTGCTTATCGTGCTGGTCATCGTCTATGCACTGGTCGCGACGACGGTCGCAGTGGCGCAGCTGTCGGAATCCGGCCCGCTGGTGCATCTGGCCTTCTTCCTGTTCACCGGCATTCTTTGGGTGGTGCCGGCGATGGGCATCATCAAATGGCTCATTATCGAGCCGAGGCCGAAGCCCTGATCCTTACACTGTAACCAGCATCTTGCCGGCATTCGCCAAGGGCGTGGTGATGCCCGACAGCATCGTGCGGATATAAGAAACGTGCTGGTAGCGGCCATTGATCGAGATGCGCGGCAGCGCATGCAGATGTCCGGCGTGATCGGCCCGCAGCACGCCATGACGCGTCGTGACTGCGGAGGCATAGCCGGCAGCCCTGGCAAGAGCGACTTCCCGTTCACCGACAGCGCTCGGATAGCCATAGGGATACGCCATGTGGCGCGGTTTCTCGCCAAGCTCGGATTCGAGAATGCGCCCGGCATCAACGATCTCGCGCCGAGCGGTCTCCTCGCTCAACCGCTTGAGGCTGTAGTGATGCACCGTATGCGCGCCGATCGTCACCAGCGGGTGTGTGGCAGCCGCCCTCACCTCGTCCCAATTCATCAGCGTCTTCCTGCCCGACGCGGTCGGATCGACGCCACACGAACGCGCCAGTTCGTGCAATGCGGCACGCTGGTCCTCCTCGCGCACGTCGATGGTCAGATACTCCTGAAGCCGCGCATTGGCCTCGGCCCGCTTGGCCGGCGACGAGCAATCGATCATCACGCGGCCCTCGGCGGTGTTCAGGAACAGCATGTCGCGGGCGTTGACGATATCGTCGATCACCTCCCACCACAAATCCACGGTGCCATCGATCAAGGCGGGCGCGATGTAGATGGTGATCGGCACACCGTGCCTTTCGAGCACGGGCAGCGCCTCGGTGAGATTGTCACGGTAGCCGTCATCGGCGGTGAGCGTGGCGAACTGGCCGCTTTTGCCGCCACGCTTCACGCGCTCCAGCGCCTCGTCCATCGTCACGAATTCGGTTCCGCCGGCCTTCATGTCGGTTATCACCGCGTCCAGAAAGGCCGGCGCTATGTTGAGATGGCGGTTGGCGCCGTCCGGCCTTTCAAGGTTGGCGGTGACCCGATGCAGCATCAGGATCGCGCCGATACCACCGACCAGCGGACGGGCGAGCGGCGCCAGGCCGGAATATCCGACCGCGTTCAGCACCAGCCTTCGCAACGTATCGCCCCCGTCGATCATTAATTCACCTTTTGGCGTTACAATCCGTTGAATGGGGCCTTCCCACGGCAAGACAGGCGACCAGCATTAGCCGCGAAGGATTGAGGTATGGTTGACGCCACCGCGTCATTTGGAATCGAACCGTCCGCGCAAGATCATGCTTCAGCTCGGCTGGAAGCTAGTGCAACGCATGCGCGGATTTCGACGGCCACACCCGAAGCACTTTCCTCCTATGTGCGGCTTTGTTCAAACGGCGTCTTCGCGCCCGCCCAGAGCGCGCTCTGGGTCGAAAACTGGGTCAGGCAGATACGTCCCGACAGCCTGATCGCCACGATCACCAGCAATGAACAGGCGGTTTTCGCGCTGGCGCTGGAAGTCGTCAAGGTCGGGCCGTTTCGCGTCGCCCGCTTCATGGGAGGCACGCATGCCAACGGCAATTTCGCGCCGGCCCTGCCGAAATGGCTTCAATCGGCAAGCGAGGCGGACATCATCGGCCTGACGCAGGCTATCGGCAAGGCGCGTCCGGACATCGATGCCCTCGTGCTCCAGCGCGTCGCCACCGACCTCGATGGCACAGCCAATCCACTGCTCGCCCTTCCCCATGCCCCGACCCCGAATATCGCGCTCAGTGTCGACCTCGGTGGCGGGTTCGACGCCGTTCTGGAGCGCACAAGCGCCAAGCGAAAGCGCAAGAAGCACCGGGCGCAGACGCGGAAATTCGAGGCAGCCGGCGGTTATCGGCGTCTCGTCGCGCAAACCAGCGATGAAACGCGACGCCTGTTCGACGCATTCCTTGCGATGAAGGTGGAGCGCTTTCGCAAGATGGGCATCGCCAATGTTTTCGAAGAGCCCGAACTGCAGGCGTTTTTCCATGCCCTGTTTGCAGGGAGCGTAAATGCCGACCAGCCAATCTTCACGCTGGAAGCGCTCGAAGTCGGCGGCGTGTTGCGCGCGGTCACCGGCACCAGTCAGTGCGGCAAACGCCTCATCTGCGAGTTCGGCGCGATCTCCGACGATGAACTTGCGGCCAGCAGCCCCGGCGAGTTCCTGTTCTATGACAATATAAACGCCGCCTGCGCCGACGGTTTCGACATCTACGATTTCAGCGTCGGCGACGAGCCGTACAAGCGGCTCTGGTGCGATATCGAAACGCGCCATGTCGACATCGTTCTGCCACTCACGGCCAAGGGGCGGATGTTCGCAGCCGGCACGCGAGCGACCGCGCGCCTCAAGGCGTTTGTAAAGAACAGCCCGTTTATCTGGAAGATCGCGAAGGCACTGCGCAAACGGGCTGCGGGTGGATCGGCGACGCCGGCCGACGATTGATTACACCGCAAAGGGACCGTTCGCATTCCTTCGCGCCCCCCTCTGGCCTGCCGGCCATCTCCCCCACGGGTGGGGAGATTAGCTGTGTCGCTCGTCCCGCACATCCTGAGATGTTGAAGGTTGGCGAAAGCCCTGGTGAAGGCTGATCTCCCCACCTGTGGGGGAGATGGCCGGCAGGCCAGAGGGGGGCAACGTAGAGCGAAGGCTCGGGCACGAATCTGCGGGGCACCCGCCAATCAGGTTGAACGCGCCCCTAGGCCACGTTCCTTCCAGGCACCGGCGACGTCGGCAATTCATAGCCAGCCGGCGTAACCAGGATAAAACCGTGGTAACCGCCCTCGCGGAGGTTGTCGGCTGCCGACAGCACGTCCTCGTCCGGTTCCAGCATGCTGATGAAGATTTCTGTGCCCTCGCCGACAAGCCGGCGGATGCCGTCGGCATCGATCGGGCCGCATTCGACCACGACGATATCATACGCGGTGGTCAGCGATTCCAGGATGATCGGCAGGCGGTCGGCGGCGCGCATGGCGCGAACCGGATCGGCGGTGCCAACCGGAATGACGTGGCAATCGGAATAATGGTCGGCATGGATGACATCGGTGAACTGCGCCTGCGCCGACAGAAGATTGGTTATGCCGGGATAGTGGCCGCTGTCGAGCATCGGACGTGAAGCGGCGCCCGACGCGGTAAGATCGAGAAGCAGCACCCGCAATCCGGCATCCGAGACCTCGCGGGCAACCATCACCGAGGTCGCCGCAGCTTCGTCACCCTCGGGCGACACGAAGATCGCTCGCATGGCGCCGCCGGCAATCAGCTTTTCGGCAGCACGCTCGATGCCGATCTCACCCAGCATGCGCTCAGGCCTTGAGAGTTCGCCGTGATCGTCCTCGGCCTCCGGCTCCGCTTTGGAAGAAACGATTGGCGCGGCTTGATCATATTCCTTCACGGCAGGCTCCTCACTCACGTCGGCTTGAACGACGGGCATCGCCACCTGCTCGACCGGCTCGAAATGCGCGCCGGGCGCCGGGCGCATTGCACGGCCGGAGAACAATTCCTGCAGAAGCGTCACCACAGCCATGATCAGCAGCGAGGCGACGAAGGCAGCCCCCACGATCGGCACGATCTTCGGGAAGTATGGCTCCGCCGGAACGACTGCGCGGGAGAAGATGCGGGCATCGGCCGGCAGATAGTTGCGGTCCTTGCGCGATGCGGCCTCGCGATAGCGGGTCATGTAGGATTCGAGCAGTTGCCGCTGCGAAGTCGCCTCCCGCTCCAAAGCGCGCAGTTCGACCTCCTGCTCGCCGGAGCGCGCGGAAGCGGCCTTCAAAGTGTTGAGATCGGCGACGATCTGGCTCTCGCGCATCTGCGCGGTCTGCGCCTCCGTCACGATGCTTTTCAGCACGTTCTGGGCTTCGATGCGGATTTGACGGTCAAGGTCAGCAAGCTGCGAATTAAGCGCGCGAACGCGCGGGTGATTCCCCAGCAATGTCGTCGACAGGTCAGCGATATCGGCCTTGAGCTGCACCTGGCGCTCTCGCAGCCGCTGTATCAGCGGCGACGACAGGACGCCCGGCAACGCATCGACCGAACCGCCGCCTTGCAGCACCTTGCGCATGCTTTCGGCGTTGGCCTCGGATGCCGCACGGCTGGCGCGCACCCGCGACAATTCGGAAGACAATTCAGAAAGCTGCTGCGTCGACAGGACCGCGTTGTTCTGTCCGATCAGCAGATCCGACTTGCCGCGATAATCGGCAACGCGCGACTCGGCTTCCTTGACGCGCTTGCTGAGGTCGGCAATCTCTGGCGCCAGCCAGTCGGTGGCGTCGGAATTCGAGAGCAGCTTGGCATCCCGGCTCACCGACAGATAGGCATCGGCAACGGCGTTCGGCACCTCGGCTGCGAGCCGCGGGTCTTCGGACGAGAATTCGATGACGATAACGCGTGACTTTTCAACGCGATAAACCTTCAGCTTCTCGCGGAATGCCTTCAGCACGCGCTCGTCGGCAGGAATTTCATGCGGATCGCTTTTCAGCCCCGCAATCACCAGCAAACGGGTGGCCAAGGACATATTGGCGGCAGGATCGAACTCGGGCAGCTTCGAGAGGCCGAGCTTCTGCGATACCTGCTTCAGGATATCAGTCGACGAGATCACCTCGACCTGACTGGTTACCCCTTCCTCATCGAGAATCGGGCGGTCAGCCTCTGCATTGCCCGTATCCGGCCGGGTAAAAACGGATTCGCGGGTTTCGATCAGGATGCGGGTTTCGGCCTTGTAGTGCGGCGTCGCCATCCAGGCGAGGACGAAAGCAATTCCGGTAACGACGAGCGCGACCAGCAGGATGCGCAGCCAGTTCCTCGCCAGCGAGGCGAAGAGCTTTCCAAGGTCGACATCGATATCGTTGGCAGTTGATTGAGCGCCTGACATGCATCCTGCTCCAGTATCGGATGCTTCTTATGGTAAACATCTATGGTAACCCATCGGTTAAGATGCTGGAAAGAATCTGTTTTCCTTGATTGATAGAGCGTTAATGAGCCGACCCTAATGCAACTATACGTAGTCGGATCGACCCAAAAGAGCAGCGGGCTTTACCGGGCATTAACCCTAACAGGATGATAACAGCGACATCGAAGTCGCTGAACTTGAGTCCAGCGCTCAGCCAAAGGTGTCCGTCCGGCCATGAAAAGCTTTCGCCCCGCCTTTCACGCACTGCTCGTCGCGGCTTTGCTTGCCGGCTGCTCCAGCTATCGCCCGGCACCGGCAGCCTTCCATGAAGCGCTTGACCAACCCTACAGGCTCGGCGCCGGCGACCGCATTCGTGTGACGGTGTTCGAACAGGAAGGCCTCACCAACACCTACAGCGTTGATCAGTCCGGCTACATCGCCTTCCCGCTGGTCGGTGCGGTACCGGCGCGCGGCAACACCGCCCAGCAGGTCGAGGCAGCGCTTGCCGCCAAGCTGCGGCAGGGTTTTCTGCGCGACCCGGATGTTTCGGTCGAAATCGATCGCTACCGTCCGATCTTCGTCATGGGCGAAGTGGGCGCTGCCGGCCAGTACTCCTACGTTCCGGGCCTGACGGTGCAGAAGGCTATCGCCATTGCCGGCGGCTTCTCGGCGCGCGCCAACCAGGCGAATGTCGATATCACCCGCGATATCAACGGCAAGGTGATGACCGGAAGGGTCGTCACATCCGATCCTCTATTGCCCGGCGACACAATCTACGTTCGCGAACGTCTTTTTTAATCCATCGTCCGTAAGATTGGTTTCGACTTACGGAAGAGACCATGAATCAGCATGCAAATGGCAGCGAGAGGAGCGCGGGCGAACGGCTTCGTATCGTTCACTGTTTCCGCTCGCCGGTCGGCGGCATCTTCCGTCATGTCCGCGATCTCGCCGAGGCTCAGGTAGCGGCCGGGCACCAGGTCGGCATCGTCTGCGATTCGACCACCGGCGGCGACTATGAGGAACGCCTGTTTTCCGGTATGAAGGACATGCTGGCGCTCGGCATATGGCGCACGCCGATGCAGCGCCATATCGGCCCCGGCGATATGACCGCCGCCTGGCGCACATACAGGATCATCAAGGAATTGCAGCCGGACGTCCTGCACGGACATGGCGCCAAGGGTGGCGTCTATGCCCGCATGTTCGGCTCGCTGTTGCGGGTTTCAAGGTCTCGCGTCGCCCGCCTCTATTCGCCGCATGGCGGCAGCCTGCACTACGACGAAACGACCACGACGGGAAAAATGTTCTTCGGGCTCGAACGCCTGATGGAGCGTTTCACCGATCACCTGCTGTTCGTTTCGGATTATGAGCAGCGAACCTTCCGCCGCAAGATCGGCACGCCGCGCCCGCCGCACGGGCTTGTCTACAACGGTCTTCGCGCCGCCGAATTCGAACCCGTCCCGGCTGCAGCAGACGCCGCCGATTTCCTCTATATCGGCATGATGCGCGATCTGAAGGGCCCAGACCTCTTCATTGACGCGCTCGCCGCCACCGAGGCAAAACTCGGACGCAAGGTCACCGCCGTGATGGTCGGCGACGGCGAGGATTTGCCGCGTTACCACGCACAGGTGAAGCGCCTCGATCTGGCCGACCGGGTGCGCTTCCTGCCGCCCATGCCGGCGCGAAAAGCCTTTTCACTGGCGCGGTTTATCGTCGTTCCCTCGCGCGCCGAGGCGATGCCCTACATCGTGCTCGAAGCACTCGGTGCGGGCATGCCGATGATCGCGACTGCCGTTGGCGGAATCCCCGAAATCTTCGGCATCGGCTCGCCGGCGCTCGTCTATCCTTTGACCAGCCAACTGACCGATAAGATGAGCGAAGCGCTTCTCGATCCCGACGCTTACCGCGCCCTCATGCCGACACCGGTCGAGCTGAAAGCCAGGTTCGGCGCCGACGTCATGGCCGCGCAGATCGAAAAAACCTATTTCGCAGCCCTCGGCCGGAAGATTTCCGAGCCGAAGGATGGTCTGAAGCGACCGATAGTCTCAAGGGTTTCTTAGCCCCTGACTGTTAGATATGATCCGTAATCTGCGGGTCTTGACCATGAACGAGATTGAACCTCCACACCGCTTTTCGATCAATGCGGGCCGGAAAGTTGACGCTGGCTCTTCAGGCCAGCCCGTCAAGCTCAACAAAGTTGCGCTGCAGGTCGCCTCGCAATATCGCCGCGATACGATGTCGCCGATCATGGTCAGCGGCGTCATGCGCCTCGTTGAATTCATGCTTCTGTTCCTGCCGGGCTTCGCGCTCTTCGCGTTCCATGTCGGGCTGACCACGCATCTGTTCTGGCACTATCCGGTCATTATCGGCGCGGCTTCCCTGCTGATGGTGATCCTCCTCGAGTTCAACGATCTGTACCAGATCTCCGCGCTGATGCGTCCGCTCTCCAGTTTCGGGCGCATCCTGCTGATGTGGTCGGCCACCTTCGCGCTGCTGGCGCTTGCCGGCTTCTTTCTCAAGATTTCGGAAGGGTTCTCGCGACTCCTGTTCGGCTCCTGGTTCGTCATCGGTTTCGCGCTGATCTTCGGCTTACGGCTGATCCTTTCGCGCGTGATCCGGCAATGGGCGCGCAACGGCCGGATGGAACGCCGCGCTGTCATCGTCGGCGGTGGCAAATCCGCAGAATCCCTCATTCGCTCGGTCGAGCAGCAGCCTTACAACGACATCCGCATCTGCGGTATTTTCGATGATCGCGACGACAAGCGCTCGCCGCCCATCGTCGCCGGTTATCCCAAGCTCGGCAATGTCAGCGAGCTGATCGAATTCGCGCGCATCGCCCGCATCGACATGCTGATCGTGTCGCTGCCGATCACCGCCGAAGCGCGCGTGCTGCAGCTTTTGAAGAAGCTCTGGGTGCTGCCGGTGGATATCCGGCTGTCGGCGCATTCCAACCAGCTGCAGTTCCGGCCGCGATCCTATTCGTTCATCGGCTCGGTGCCGATGCTCGACATATTCGACAAGCCCATCAACGATTGGGATTCGGTCGCCAAGCGCGCCTTCGACATCATCTTCAGCCTGTTCGGCATCATCGTCTTCTCGCCGGTGATGCTGGCAACCGCAATCGCCATCAAGCTCGACAGCAAGGGGCCGGTGCTGTTCAAGCAGAAACGGCACGGCTTCAACAACGAGGTCGTCGAAGTCTACAAGTTCCGCTCGATGTACACGGACATGTCGGACCCTTCCGCGAAGAAGAGCGTCACCAAGAACGATCCGCGGGTCACCCGCGTCGGGCGCATCATCCGCAAGACCTCGATCGACGAGTTGCCGCAATTCTTCAATTCGCTGTTCGGCAGCCTGTCGCTGATCGGCCCTCGCCCGCATGCCATCGCCGCCCAATCGCACAACCTTCTCTACAACGAAGTCGTCGACGGTTATTTCGCCCGCCATCGCGTGAAGCCAGGCGTCACTGGCTGGGCGCAGATCAACGGCTGGCGCGGCGAGATGGATACCGACGAGAAGATCAGGATGCGCACCGAATATGACCTGTTCTATATAGAGAACTGGTCGCTCTGGCTGGACCTGAAAATCCTTTGCCTGACGCCTGTGCGGCTGCTCAATACGGAAAACGCCTATTGAGCGCGATCACCCATGACCTGCCGCGGGCCGCGGTCAACGCCAAGCTGATCGCGCTGATCTCGTCGGGCGCGGTCGGCCTTGGCGTGCTTCTGTCGGGCTTCGTCATCAACGAACCGGCCCCGTACGAACTCTATATGGCGGGACTGATCGCCATATGGGCGTTGTTCGGCCTCAGGCTATCACGCTCCGTCGTGCCACTGCTGGTGCTGCTGGTCACCTTCAATATCGGCGGCATGATCTCCATGAGCCAGATGTCGGACCTGATGAACACGCCGCTCTATCTGGCCGTGTCGCTGTTCCTCGCGTTTACGGCCGTGTTCTTCGCTGCCGTCACGGAAATGCAGCCCGGTCTCTACCGGGTCATCTTCCTGGCCTATGTCACGGCAGCCGTGGTCACCTCGCTTCTCGGCATTCTCGGCTATTTCCACGCCTTCCCCGGCGCCGACATGTTCACCAAATATGAGCGCGCCGCCGGCGCCTTCGAAGACCCCAATGTCTTCGGGCCCTTCCTCGCCTTGCCCGGCATCTACCTGCTTCACCGTCTGCTGACTGGCAGTCCTGCGAAAATGTTCATCTACGCGGTGCCGCTGCTGATCATCGTCGGCGGTATCTTCTTCTCTTTCTCGCGCGGCGCCTGGGGCCTTTTCGGAGCGTCCGCAATCCTGCTCACCGGCGCGCTGTTCCTGCAAAGCTCGAGCGGCCGCTTTCGCCTGCGAATCGTCGTCATGAGCGTTGCGGCATTTCTGTTCCTGGCGCTGGCCTTGTTGATCGCGCTGCAGATACCAAGTGTTGCCGAACTGTTCACCGCACGCGCCCAACTCGCCCAGGATTATGACAGCGCCCGCCTCGGCCGCTTTGCCCGCTACGGCATCGGTTTCATGCTGGCGCTGGAAAAGCCCTTCGGCATCGGCCCGCTGGTCTTCGGCCAGATCTATGGCGAGGACACGCACGACATCTGGCTGAAAGCACTGATGGATTACGGCTGGCTCGGCTTCGTCTCATGGCTGACCATGATCTGCTGGACGCTCGCCAGCGGCTTCCGCATCCTGTTCCGCGACCGGCCATGGCAACCCTACGTTCTATGCGCCTATGTCGTGCTCATCGGCCATATCGCGCTCGGCACCTTCATCGACACCGACCACTGGCGGCATTTTTATCTCCTGCTCGGCCTGATCTGGGGCGGAATAGGACTGGAATATCGCCATCAGCATGCCATTCGCGCAGATGCACAACGAACTCGGTCACAGCCACGAATTTCGGTTGACCGACAAAGGCATATGCAGATAGACAGCAACCGGTCCGGAGTGTAGCGCAGCCCGGTAGCGCACTTGACTGGGGGAAGAAGAACCTCAGCCGGCTTTTCCAATTCTTTTCAATGCCTTATCAGCCTTCTTTCTCTCCTTTGTGGGGCTTTTTGTGGGGGCGATGGCATCGAGCGCATCTCGCACGTCTTCCTTCAGCGCGTGAGCATATTTTGTCGTTGTCTTGATATCCTCGTGCCCGAGGAGCTCTTGAACGACGCGCAGATTGCTCTTGCGAAGAACACGGGTTGCGGCGGTATGCCGTGTATCGTGAAAACGGAAGTTCTTGACGCTGATCTGATCCCTGAAAACTGGACCGTTCAGAATTGGAGTTTTCCGCTGTAGTTTCCCGGCTGGGAGAGGAGCGGA